>JAYUFG010000335.1:0-12140 GCA_043738845.1 Planctomycetaceae bacterium | reverse complement strand
TCGTTTTACGAATCGCTTCCCAATGATCTGTTGCTGGTCGTAGGCGGCCGCGCCTTGAACGAATCCGTACGCAAACGGATTGCGTACACGACGTTTTGCGACAACTTACAACATCTCGATGCGTTCGTGAAAGGCTGGCGAGTTTCGGGAATACCCGTTTCCAGCGAGGACCGATCATCGTGTTCCGTTTGAACTTCGTCCTCAATTCCACCCCACAAACTCAACAACGGTGTTGATCGACGCTCAACCGATTCCCTCAGGATCATCATGCGACTAGGTTTATGTTGTTTGTTTCGTGATGAGCCGATCACGTTTCGCACCACGACCGCCACGTCGCTGGGCAAGCTACCGCGAACCGCGCAACTGGAAAAGCTCGCTACGATCATTACTCACAATGCCTCCTCGCTGCTGGCGACAATCGACTATTGCGGTCGCCACAACATCGGTTGCTTTCGGATCAATAGTCAAATCCTGCCGCTTAAAACGCATCCGAAGCTAACCTATCAACTTCCCGACTTGCCGGGTCACAAGGTCATTGCCGAGATTTTTTCTGAATGCAAACTAGCGGCGGAACGGCTCGAAATTCGTTTGTGTTTTCATCCCGATCAGTTCGTTGTTTTGAATTCACAGCGTGAAAATGTCGTGCGAAGTTCGCTCATCGAGCTTGAGTATCAAGCCGAGGTTGCGGAATGGATCGGTGCCGATGTCATCAATATCCACGCGGGCGGAGTCTACGGAGACAAACCCCTCGCAATCGAGGCTTGGCACGCCGGGTTCGCCCGACTTTCGCCCCGTGTGCAGCAACGCTTGACGGTCGAAAACGATGACAAAAGCTACACACCGGAGGACCTATTGCCCCTTTGTCATCGGGCTGGAATTCCGTTGGTGTACGACGTGCATCATCATCGCTGTTTGCCGGACCGTTACACGATTGAGGAAGCGACGGAATTGGCGATGAAGACATGGAATCGCGAGCCGCTGTTTCATATTTCGAGTCCTCGTGAAGGTTGGAAAGGGCCGCAACCATCTCGCCATCACGATTTTATTCGGGCCAGTGATTTTCCCGACTGTTGGTTGGGACGAGATATTACGGTTGAAGTCGAGGCCAAGGCGAAAGAGCAGGCCGTCTTGCGGTTGCAACGCAATTTGCTGAAACGGACCGCCGTTAAACCGGAAATAAAATCGCTGAAAAAACAGAAAACTCAAAAACATCCCAAGTGATCAAGGTCAAGCAATCACGCCCCGCCACCCGCAAGCGGGTACCCGGTCGCGGCTAACCGGATATTGCGAAAGAGGGAATTGAATTCCTTCGGAATTCTGATTTACGAAAATTACATTTTCAGCACGCCATTTAAACCGGTTGCCAAGTCGCCGTGCTGAAACTTGAACCTGGCACTCTGAAGTTTATTCGGAACGACGCGAATGCTGGCCAGTAATAGGTCTTGTGCCATTTCGCCCAACATCAGCCGAGCCATGAACGAGGGCAACGGAAAAATCGTCGGACGATGCAAAGCCTGGCCCAAAACTTTGGTGAATTCAAGATTCGTCAACGGCTGTGGCGAGACCGCATTGACCGGTCCCGACAACGTCGGCGTCGAGATCGTAAATTGAATTACGCGAACGAGGTCCGGCAATGTGATCCAACTCCAATACTGCGTCCCTGGCCCGACCCGTCCACCGAGACCGAACTTAAACGGCGTGAGCATTTTCGCCAAGGCACCTCCCTCCCTCGCCAACACGACGCCGATCCGCAAATTGACAACGCGAATTCCCGCCGCCCGGGCTGGTTCTGTGGCACTTTCCCATTCACGACAAACGTCGGCCAGAAAACCGGTTCCGCCGGGACTTTCTTCGGTCAGCGTTTCATTTCCCCGGTCGCCGTAGTATCCAATGGCCGAGGCACAAATGAGCGTCTTCGGCGGCGATTTCAGTTTGCTCAGTGACTCGCACAAGTGTCGCGTGAGATTGACGCGGCTGCTGCGAATCAACTCCTTTTGCTTTGCCGACCAGCGTCGTCCGGCGATATTTTCGCCCGCCAAATGGATGACCACATTCAAACCCTCGGCATTCGCTGCACTTTCTGTCGCTTCATCGAACAGAGCAATCTCGTCGGTCCCTTGTGCCGCTAGTCGCACGATCCGTTTGACCGAATGACCAGCCTTCTGTAACTCCTGCACCAGTTTAGAACCGACCATGCCTGTCGCGCCACTCACAGCCATCGTTTGTCGATCATCGGTAGACATTTTGTAACTCCACAGAAAACGGTTGAATTGCACCGATCAAATATAGCAATATCGCCGCTTATGGTCTTATTCGATCTCAATGTGGACTTCAATTGCGAACGAAACACCCCCCGTTCCCAACTGGAAACTTAGGTGACACGGGGCCTTTTGTTCCTCCGCCACCCAGCGTCGTGGATAAAACCACAGCCCACAGCGGACCCTGCCGAGAGATTACAATTCAATTCACGCAACTCTACGTAGACTTTACGCCGGGTGCCGGGTGCCACTGCTGGCTTGTCCAGCAGTGCTGCCTCTTATTTTTAGAAAACGCAAACCACAAACGGATGAGCCATTCTCGTCGCGCAGCCGATCATCGTGGCCAGCCTAAATCGGTGGCTTCAAAATACGACGCTGGTTGCTGAAGTGCAAACTCAGTCGATAGGCCACCCACACAGCACTGCTGGACAAGCCAGCAGTGGCACCCGGCACTCGGCGAAGACGCCACGTTTGAACACTTTGTCGCCTTTTTCAAGTTGTGAGTACAGGCTGTTGAGAGAACGCGAACTCCATAAGCAGCACACACACCCACTTACTTTGTGTGTGGCTCTTTTTGTTGGGCTTTTTGCTTTGAGTCAAGAATAGTGTTACATTGATGGCCGCACGGATGTAACGCATCGACTGTCGGAGTCTGTTGGCCTCCCCGACCAACTGCACGGAGTTTGGCACGTTCGAGTTACGGAATCATCGGCTGAACGGGCGATCCAAAAAATTATTGGCAAGGTCGCTCTCGATCCTGAATGTCGAAAGATTGAGACCCCACGACGATCATAAACACTGAGATGGACGCGATCATATGTCGCCACTTTCAACGAAAAATATCACTGCGTTTTTCCGGCCGTTGTGGGATTCGCATCTCATCGGACTTTCGATCGCGTTTTCGACGTTTATGACCATGACAGGTTTGGTGGCGAGCGAAATTTATCATTATCCCGAATGGATGGGGCTACAGCGACAGGCCCAAGTTCTGATGTACGTTCCCAGCATGTGCGTTGTTGGTTGCCTGATCGGGTTCGTTTTGATGCCAGTGGGTAACAATTCCCGATACGGGTTCATTCGCGGAATTGGAAGAATTCCCATTCTGCGCCGCTACTGTCTTTTCGGTGCCATCATGATCGGCGCGGTCGTGCTGGGCGTGTATTGTTTTCGTCGCAGTCTCGACACGTCTTCGACGGTCGAGTCGATCAAAATTTCGCGAGACCTTTCCAATGATGCTTTCTACAACATACAGCAGGAAGTGGGGCACGAATCCTTGAGTCGTTCGTGGAAAGGTGAAACACGAGTTTTCTTTTTGAAAACCAAGCGTGCGGCGGTCATGCGAGCACTCGAAAACGAGCAGATCCCCGTGGTGGAATAAAGAACGGGTACCGTTAGGTAAAAACAAATTTTCTTTGAACGAGACCTCACTGGTTGCTCATGGGCATGAATTGATAAGCCGTTACGCGGCCTGTCGCGTCGGCTGATCCATCCGCCGAGTCGTGTTGTTCTTGAACGCGTCAGAACAGGCTTCGCCGATGCGGGTGGCGACGATCCAGCGGGGACGGTCACGAACTTCGTCATAGATTCGACCAAGATATTCGCCGATGATTCCTAAGCATAGGAGTTGCGCTGCACCGAGATAAAACATCGCGAGTGTGCTGAAGGTGAGTGGCCAGTTTGTCCAGTTAAATAGCCAGGCAGCAATTCCGCCAAGCGTTCCCAGTCCGCTGAAGGCGAGAGCCGCTGCGCCCGCATAGGTCGCGAAGCGGAGCGGCAATTGCGAGAACGAGAGAATTCCGTCGGTTGCGAGGCGGAGCATCTTTTTCAGCGAGTATTTCGTTGTGCCAGCCGCCCGTTCGGGGCGATCAAAGATCACGGCTGTTTGGCGAAAGCCGGTCCACTTTCGCAGCCCGCGCCAGAACAGGGCGTGTTCTTTCATGTTGACCAACACGCGGACGACCTTGGCGTCGAACAGACAAAAGTCGCCCGTGTTGCGGGGGATCGAAATCGAGGTGAGCCGATCCAGCAGTCGATAATAAACATTCGCCGTGACAAGTTTGAAGAACGATTCTCCGGAGCGACGATTACGCTGCGCGTAGACGACCTCGTAACCTTCGCGCCACTTAGCGAGCATTTGTCGCACCAGACTCGGCGGGTCTTGTAAGTCTGCGTCGAGGACGACGACCGCTTCTCCGGTGGCCGCTTCGAGTCCCGCACCCATCGCTGCTTGATGGCCGAAATTGCGGGAGAGCTTCAGGCCCCGCACGCGGGCGTCGCGTTGGACGAGCGATTCGATAATATCCCAGGTGTCGTCGGCCGAGCCATCATCGACGAGAATGATCTCGAACGGCTCGCCCCAGGTGTCAGCCTCACAGATGAGCGTGTCAAAGGTTAGCCGGAGAACTTCGGTCTCGTTATAACAGGGGATCACCAGGGAGATCATCCGTGAACTCCAACTTGAAAATAGGATTAAGGGTGTATGTCGAAGTCGAAGTCAGACGCCGGACTCTTCGCAACTTTTCTCTCTTTCTTCCTCTTGTACCTCTCCTATCTTTGTGGCTAATTGCATTGACGAAGAAGTTTAGCCACAGAGAAGAGATACGAGAGATAAAAGAGGGAGAAGAAGAACGACGAAGCTGACACAAAGGGAAGATTATAGCGCAAAGGGTCCGATTCTCCGAGAGCAAAATAGGCCGCGAAAACGGGGGTGTTTTCGCGGCCTATTTGCGTCGAATTTTTCTGAAAACTCAATCCAACATCGCTCACCGGCCGGGGATCGGCAAAGAGACGTAGCACACCAGTGAGCGGGCGGCGAGGGGGACGATCCCGTTGGCAGGACGCTCGGGACCGTTCAGTTCTGGATAGACATCGCGGGGACTTTCGGCGGCCGTATTGACGAACAACCGCCAGTCGATATTTCGCGCTGCCGGAGGAAGTACAAACTCCTTCGCCTCGTGACCGGCGTGAAACAGAACAAGAACGTGACGACCCAGCGCGCCGGTCGTTTCGTCGGGCGGACCCGCCGAGAACAGGCACATGAGACTCGACTCGTCTTTGTTCCAATCGACGGGATCGCCGGTGGGGCTGTACCAACTGACATCGGGAAGTTCGCCCGGCCGACGGGGGCGACCGTCCAAAAACTCGGCCCTGCGGACGGTCGAAACGTTCCTCCGAAACGCGATCAGCGATTTGGCAAAGCGGAACAAGTCGGCGTTCTTTTCGACCAATCGCCAATTGAACCAAGAAATCTCGTTGTCCTGACAATAGGCGTTGTTGTTGCCCCGTTGCGAACGGCGACATTCATCGCCCATCAGAAGCATTGGCACGCCCTGGCTAAGCATGAGCGTGGCGATCATATTTTTGATCTGTCGCACGCGAACGCCCTCGATCCCGGGGCGACTGGTCGGACCTTCGACGCCATAATTTCCGCTGAAGTTGCAGTTATCTCCGTCGCGGTTGCCTTCGCCGTTGGCTTCGTTGTGCTTTTGTGAATACGTAACCATGTCACTCATCGTAAAGCCGTCGTGCGACGTGACGAAGTTGATGCTGTGATACGGTTGACGTCCGCCCGGCTGATAAAGATCGCTCGACCCGGCGAAGCGGGTGGCCAAGTGGCCCCGTTGATCGCTGTCACCGCGCCAGAAGCGGCGGATGTCGTCGCGATAGCGGCCGTTCCACTCGGACCAACGCAACTGTGCGAACGAACCGACTTGATAAGCACCGGCCGCGTCCCAGGCCTCGGCGATAATTTTCGTATCGGCCAACAGCGGGTCTTCGGAAATGATTTCGACAATGGGCGGATTCGGCACAATGTCGCCGTTCCGATCACGACTTAAAATTGACGCCAAGTCAAATCGGAACCCGTCGATGTGATAGTTGTGAACCCAATGTCGCAGACAGTGAAAGATCATTTCGCGGACAATCGGGTGGTTCCCATTGACCGTGTTTCCGCAGCCGGAGTAGTTGCGGTAATAACTGCCGCCGTTACCGAGCATGTAATAGACTTTGTTTTCTAGGCCGCGAAAGGCGTAGGTCGGGCCAAGTTCGTTCCCTTCCGCCGTGTGATTAAAGACGACGTCGAGAATAACCTCGATGCCCGCTTGATGCAGGGCGCGAACCATCTGTTTGAACTCGTGAACCTGTGCGCCCGGCTCATTGCCGACGGCGTAACCCCGGTGGGGCGAGAAGAAGCCGATGGGGTCATAACCCCAGTAGTTCAAGCGGCCGTGGCGGTTTCCCTTGGCATCGGTCTCGGCGAACTCGTGGATCGGCATCAATTCGACCGCCGTGACGCCGAGCGATTTCAAATACGGAATTTTTTCGATCACGCCGAGATACGTGCCCGGATGTTCGACTTTGCTTGACGGGTCTTGCGTGAAACCGCGAACGTGCATTTCGTAGATCACCGACTCGGACAGGTTGCGGCAAATGTGGCGATCATCTTCCCAATCAAAATGATTTTCGGAAATGACGACGCACTTCGGGGGCCGAATGATGTGGTCGTCGCTGGGCATGAAATCGCCAGCGAGCGCACGAGCATAAGGATCCAGCAGTCGGGCGGTCCCGTCGAAGCGTTGTCCATGCTCCGGATCCCACGGCCCGTCGGCTTGAAAGTGATAAAGTTGTCCCGCCCCAATGCCCGGTACGAACATGCTCCACACATCGCCCCAGCGGTCAGCATCACGACTGAAATGGAGGATGTCGGTCGGCTCGCGGTCGTCCACCCGATCATACAGGAGAAGCCGCATCGCTTTGGCGGAGCGACTGAAGACGACGAATTGAACGCCCCCTTCGTGAACGATTGCGCCGTAGGGAAGGGGATAGCTAAACTGTAAGGCTGAGTGGGTTTGTAGCAGGGCCATAGGGGTACATCTGGTTGCGGATTATTGGAAATTTATTCGGGTGTCGTTGTATTTGGCGTCTCGAAAGGGAAATCGGAAACGCTTCACAATTAACATACCACCTTACATAAGCCTCCGTCGTTCAGTTTGGGGTTAGGAGTCAAAAAACCAGGACGTTTTTCGAGCGGTTCTTCCGCATCGCCTAGTTAGCGAATTGCGGGAATTTGTACTTATGTGGAAAACGGTGAGTGTGAGACCGGTTGTGTCGGAACGAATGCCCGCTCCGCTGCGCGTCGCTACTAACCAGCGAGCATTTGCCTTGGCCAGCACATTATACCCGATCGAGGGCGTTTTGTCGGGGAGTAAAATTGAGCCATTTTGTACGCGAGCGAGGCCAATCGCCGCCCGAAGTTTGTGGCAATTTGAATCGCCGTCGTCGTTCTCTCGACTCTTCCCATTTGCTCGCAAACTAGCCACAATGGCGACCGCCGCGTTCGCAAAACACTCGCCACGAAGCACGAACATTAATGCCCCACCTCTCTTGGAACGAAGCCCGCGACCGGGCGATCAAGTTCTCCCGCGATTGGAGCGACGCCACTCGCGAAGCGGCCGATAAGCAGACGTTTTGGAACGAGTTTTTCAACGTCTTCGGCCGCAACCGACGGACGGTCGCGTCATTCGAAGTGGCGGTTCGCAATCTGGGCGACGAATTCAGTTTCATCGACTTGCTTTGGAAGGGGATGTTGCTCGTCGAACACAAGAGTGCGGGCAAGAGTCTGGAAGCCGCCGAGTCGCAAGCCTTTGAATACATTGCGTCCCTGGCACGGGAAGGGCGGGACGACGAAATCCCCCGTTATGTCGTCCTGTCGGACTTCAAGCGGTTTGCCCTGTTTGATTTGGAGCCGGAGGAGCAACAGGACTTACCCATTTTTGCGGGGCTGAATTTCAGCGTCATTCACTTTCCGTTGGAGGAACTTCATCGTCACGTCCGTCCGTTCGCCTTTATCAAGGGCGAAAAGACGGTGCGGCTTGACCCGGAAGATCCGGCCAATGAAAAAGCGTATGGCAAAATGTGCCAACTCCACGACGGGTTGCGCGAATGCGGCTTCACCGGTACGGAGTTGGAGCGTTTTTTGGTCCGCATTCTGTTTTGTCTCTTCGCCGAAGACACCGGCATTTTCGATCCGAACGCCTTTCAGTCTTTTATCCGAAATCAAACGCGGGAAGATGGTTCGGACCTTGGCTCGCGGCTGAACCAATTGTTTGAAGTCCTGAACACCGCGCAAGAGCGACGCCCGCCAAGCCTTGAAGAAGAAATCGCACAGTTTCCCTACGTGAACGGGGAACTTTTCAAAGAACGATTGTGTTTTCCGCCGTTCAGTCAAAAGTTGCGTTCGGCACTGTTGAAAGCGTCCGATTTTCAGTGGGCGAAAGTCTCCCCCGCAGTATTTGGTTCGCTGTTTCAAGGGATTTTGGAACCGACCGAGCGGCGTCAGCAGGGCGCGCATTATACGAGCGAGCGGGACATTATGAAGGTCGTCCGCTCGCTGTTCCTTGATGACTTACGGGTGGAGTTCGAAACGATTCGTTCCGACCGTTCCAAACGCCGCCTTGGCCGACTTGACGAATTTCACAACAAGCTGCGGACGTTGAAGTTTTTTGACCCGGCCTGTGGGTGCGGGAATTTCTTGGTGTTGTCATATCGGGAACTTCGCCTGCTCGAATTGGAAGTGTTGCTTGAACGCCATGCGGGAGATAAGCAGTCTTTTACATCCGTTGACCGGCTAATTCTGGTGGATGTCGATCAATTCTACGGAATCGAAATCAGCGAATGGCCTGTCCGGATCGCCGAAGTCGCAATGTGGCTGATGGACCACCAGATGAATCAGCGCGTGTCGGAAGCGTTCGGACAAACTTTTTTCCGATTGCCGTTGCGTCATACACCCCACATTGTACACGGTAACGCGCTGCGGATAGACTGGCGAACCGTACTGCCGCCCACCGACGGCCTATTTGTGCTGGGAAATCCGCCGTTTGTTGGCAAACACTTGATGACCGAACAGCAAGGGCAGGACGTTGAGGCCGTGTGGGGAAAAACCGGCAGTGTTGGCGTTCTCGATTACGTTACCGCCTGGTATCGCAAGGCGGCTGAGTACATTGCGGGAAGTCAAACCCCGGTGGCCTTCGTCTCCACGAACTCCATCACTCAAGGCGAGCAGCCCGGTGTCTTGTGGCCGGAGCTTTTCGGACGCTGGCAAATCAAAATTCATTTCGCCCATCGGACGTTCGCCTGGGAAAGCGAATCTCGCGGTGCGGCCCATGTGCATGTTGTCATCATTGGATTCGGTGCTTTCGATACCACCCGGAAGCGCGTCTATGATTACGAACAGGGCGAAGGGCAGGTCACGGTTACGGAGGTCCGCAACATTAGCCCCTACTTGTTTGAAGGAATTGACTTGGCCTTGCCATCGCGAACCGATCCCATCGCAAATGTGCCGCCGTGTATTTACGGTAGCAAGCCGGTTGATGGCGGTCACTTAATCGTTGAAGAATCGGACCGAATTAGTTTTCTTAAAGAAAATCCAGCCGCGAAATCTCTGCTTCGGCCATTGCTATGCAATTCAGAATACCTCTACGGAATTCCCCGTTGGTGTTTGTGGTTGGTGGACGTTCCACCCAATCAATACCGAACTATTGCCGGAGTACGAAAACGAATCGAAGCGGTCAGGGAGTTTCGGCTCACGAGCAAAAAAGCACCGACTCGACAGAAAGCCGATGCGCCCGGATTGTTTGCTGAAATTCGACAACCAACATCGAGGTTTATCGTAATTCCGCTTCACACATCCGAACTACGCCGGTATGTTCCGTGGGGATATTTTAGCAGCAAGCACATCATTCATAACAGTTGTTCGGCCATTCCTGATGCAACGCCCTACCACTTTGGCGTCATCTCGTCGTTGATGCACATGGCCTGGATTCGCACGGTGTGCGGTCGCATCAAATCGGATTTTCGCTATTCCACCAATATCGTTTACAACAACTACCCTTGGCCAGCGAGTGTGAATGAAAAATGGAAGTCCGCCGTCGAAAAAGCGGCACAAGGCGTTCTCGATGCGCGTAAGCCCTTTCTACCTCCCAAGGGAGATTCCACGCTCGCCGATCTCTACGACCCGCTGACGATGCCCGCGCCGCTGGCGAAAGCTCATGCCGAACTCGACCGGGCCGTGGACCGCTGCTATCGGGCGGAGCCGTTTCGCAGCGACCGCGAACGGGTGGAACACCTGTTTGCCTTGTACGAAAAACTAACGGCTCCGATCTTGCCCGCGATGGAAGAACGAACGCCGCGAAAAAAGTCTACTGCTTGCAACGCGACCAACCCGCGTAAGCCACAGAAGAAAAAGGGAACCTAACGCCAAGCCTAAGCAGGCGCGGTGGGCACTCTCCATTTCCTTGCATTTCCCAGGGAGGTCCGTTCTGATAGAATTTCTCGGATAGAAGGGCCGTTTTGTCAGCCCTGCCCCCTCTTCGGCATCTTCATAAAATTCTCCCCTTAATTGGATTGATCGACCCGCATGTCTGCTCCAGAAGAAACGTCGCCGTTGAGTGATTCTCCCGCCGCGATTAACAAAGGTTCGCTGTTCGTCATTTTCTTGACGGTGTTTATTGATCTGCTCGGGTTTGGGATGGTCCTGCCCTTGTTGCCGATTTACGCCAAGCGATTTTCGACCGAACCATCGGGTGTGCAGGTGGGATTGCTAATGGCCAGTTTTTCGGCGATGCAGTTTTTGTTTGCGCCGATGTGGGGACGAATTTCCGACCGTATTGGCCGACGGCCCGTCCTGATGGTTGGCTTGGCGGGATCGGTGATATTTTACACCCTGTTTGGGATTGCGACGACGCTCGAGAGTTTAACATTGATTTTCGTCGCGCGGATTGGGGCTGGTTTTGCCGGAGCCACGATTTCCACCGCACAGGCATACATCGCAGACACGACGACACTCCAAAATCGCGCGAAGGGAATGGCCTTGATTGGGGCGTCGTTCGGAATGGGGTTCATCTTCGGACCCTTGCTCGGATATTTAGCCGTTCCGAAAGAAATTGACGCGGCACCGGGACCGTTGCCCGGTTATATCGCTGCGGGGTTGTCAGCGATTGCATTTGGTGTGGCAATTTTCAAGTTGCCCGAGTCGCTGAATGCCAAAAGTGTCTCCGCAGGAAAAAAGCTGTTTGATCTCAAGGCACTAAAGGCTGCGATCGCGACGCCGTCGGTGGGGCCACTCTTACTTTGCCTTTTTGTCTGTATCTTTGCGTTCGCCAATTTTGAAACAACCCTCTCGATGCTGGTTGGTTCTAGCGAAGCGGCACTCAATGAGAAAATCGCGCAGATTCGACTCAACAGCCCGTTTCATTTTGGTAACGGCAAAGTCTGTTTGATGTTTTCATTTATCGGCGTGTCATTGACGTTTGCACAAGGGTTTCTCGTGCGGCGATTGGCGGGCAAAGTTGCCGAGGGGACTTTGGCAACATTTGGCGCAGTCATCGAAATTATCGGTTTCATTCTGCTGGTAGGGGCAATCCACGTGGAGTCAGAGCCGTTTTTGTTCACCGCCCTGTTTGTTGTCGTCGTCGGCTTTGCGATGATGATGCCGTCGCTGAACTCGCTGATCTCGCGAAGAAGTGATCCAGAAAAACAGGGCGCGATCCTTGGCGTGGGCCAAAGTGTCAGTTCGCTCGCTCGGATTTTTGGGCCAGCCGTCGCAATTCCGATGCTCGTGCAAGGAATCACCATTCCCTATTACACGGCGGCAGGAATGATGATTCTTGGTCTATTGCTCGTGATTTATTCCGCGCGGGGTGGCAAAGACTACGGTGCGTCGTCCGCAACTGAACAACCGCTGGGACATTGATCACTGAACACTCGTGATCGAATTGAATTGCGACCGATCGGTAGGGTCCGGTGTGCGGACCTGCGGCTTCAACAATAAAACGCCTCGGCCCTCGGCCAGGGCGATTGCATGTTAATTCTCGGAAAAACCGGCGA
>JAYUFG010000334.1:0-1709 GCA_043738845.1 Planctomycetaceae bacterium | reverse complement strand
AAATTAAATCCGATTTTTTCTCAGAGACTCCTTTGCGAGCTTTGCGCCTTGGCGTGAGCCTGTATTCCCGAATCTTGCTGAATATGCTCGGTCAACCTACCGATCTATCCAACGGCTAAACAGTTGCGCAAATTGTGGGAAGGCCGGGCTTCGCGACGCGGTGTGCGCCGCTCAATCGGCTTCGAGAACTTCCGCAATTCGCAAAAGCTGATTGTACTTCGCCAACCGTTCACCGCGAACGATGCAGCCGATCTTGATCTGCTCCGCTTGCACCCCGACGGCCAAATCGGAAATTGTGGAGTCTTCGGTTTCTCCACTGCGGGCAGAAACGACGCTCGCATAACCGGCCTGTCGCGCGAGATGCAACGTGCGAAAGGTTTCCGTCAGCGTGCCAATTTGATTGACCTTGATGAGCACTGCGTTGGCGACCTTGCGGCGGATCCCTTCTTGCAACCGTTCTGTATTCGTGACGAACAGATCGTCGCCGACGAGTCGCACGCGCTGGCCCAGCCGTCGCGACATTTCTTGCCAGCCGTCCCAATCGTCCTCGGCCAGACCATCTTCAATGCTGACAATTGGAAACCGGTTGACGAGCGATTCGAGTTGGTCGATCAATTCTCCACTCATCAAAAGTTGATCGCCGGTCGCCGACAGGCGATAACATTCACCGTCGAAAAAGTGTGTGGCGGCGACATCGAGAGCAATCGCCACGTCTTCGCCGGGCCGCAGGTGGGCCGCTTCAATCGCCCGCACGATGAACTCGACCGCCTCGGCATTGCTTTTCAACCGTGGTCCATAGCCTCCTTCATCACCGACGAGTCGCCCTTCGTAACCCGCGTTGCTCAGCAGTTCACCCAATCGTCGATAGACTCGTACGATCCACTCCAATCGCTGCGTGTATCGCTGTGCCCCGACGGGCAAGATCAAGAAATCTTGGAAGTCGAGATTTCCGCCTGCGTGCAATCCGCCGGAGATCATATTGGTCATGGGGAGCGGCATCTTTGGCGAAACATTTTCAGGCGCTGGGTCGTGGGCATTGAAAAGTTCGTTCAGATGACGATACAGGGGCAACCGCTGGGCCGCCGCACCGGCATGGGCCGCCGCGAGAGAAACGCCGAGGAGTGCATTGCCGCCGAGTCGCGTTTTTTGCGGCGTGCTGTCGAGCGACAAGAGCCGCTCGTCGAGCATTTGCTGGTCGGTTGCGTCGCAGCCTTCGATGGCGGGACCGAGAATGCGGCGAACGTTTTCGACGGAGTTGAGAACGCCCCGTCCGTCGTAACGCAAAGGATCATGGTCGCGGAGTTCGCAGGCCTCGAACTTTCCCGTACTCGCGCCGGAGGGAACGATCGCCCGGCCGAACGCACCCGATTGACAGTGGACCTCGACCTCGACGGTGGGAGTTCCGCGGCTGTCGAGAACCTCTCGGGCATGAACCTTGGTGATGCGTGGCATGTTGAATTATCTGAGTAGGAATGCGGAGCAATCAATGCTCGCGCGACCGACGTTTCTCGGTGCCCTCTGCGTTCTCGGCGGCTAATTGTTTATGTCGTATTTTGTTTTAAGCCTAGCACGTATTAAATCCGGCACTACAAATACAAAAATTAGCCGCAGAGTTCGCCGAGGTAAAAGAGATTGTCTGGAAAGCGATGGAAATCATCTATCGAGCGGATCCTGATTTACGTACTACTGAACTACTACCGGCTGCAAGC
>JAYUFG010000333.1:0-4588 GCA_043738845.1 Planctomycetaceae bacterium | reverse complement strand
TGGCGTTTTCCACACGGCGTCGGGAATTGCATTTGGTCGAGTCGTATCGATCCCCTTTTTCGCGACGTGCTGGCGAAGGATTTCACGAATTGTTTGATCACGAACTTTGGCCAGTTTTTTTGTATTGTCAATTGAAACCAAGTCTTTCCGTTGAACGAACGTGGTGCTGTCTTCTACCCAGTCCCGCGCCCAAGGGCGTGGTCCTTGAGACTTCGCCGATTTTTTCGTTGCTCCGAATGGTTTCTCTAAATGCAACGCCCCGGCGACCTTTCGCCGTGGGCGATGGGAAACATTGATGGCATTGACGAGTGCTTGTACGTCGGTGTGGAAATGTTCCCACGGCTCGATCAGGATTTCGCCCGTCCTCGCGGTGCCACCTTGGCGTTCGATCTCGGCCAATTGTTGCAAACGGCGTTGGTTGGTCAGGGCGATCACAATCGCATCGACCGCGTGATGCCGATGATCTTCGCGGTTTTTCACGTCTAGGTCGTCATGCCGCAGCACTTCGTTCAGTCCCCAATGGCGGCGGAGCGTGGCTGTTTGTTGCCCCTTCAAACCGAGGGCAAAATGCGGCTCAGCCAACAGACATTGAACATATTTCAGTACGACCTTGCTGATGTAGCGCGTGTCGTTCAACTGCCGCGAAATAAAATTGTCGAGGTCCAATTCCTTTTGCGTGAATCGCTTGTACTTTTGATAGTTCAGTTTGTTGCGTGCCCATTCGCGGGTTTTCTCAAACCGCTCTGGTTCGCGAATGGCCAGCCATTCATAAGGTGTTTGATTCTTCTTGTCCTTATTGCATTGCGGGCAAGTTACGACCTTATTCTGAAACGAATCGTCGAGACAACGCGAGTAGGGCAGGATATGGTCGATCTGCGAATCGCCGCCGAGAAGCTGCGCGGGACTGATTGGCTTTTGGCAATACGCACAAACTTCAACCTGCTCTTTCCACAATAACCAGCGGTCGATTTTTTCGCGGGTCACGTGTTCGCCGTAATTGCGAACTTCTTCGGCGGCCTCATCGCGGACCGCTTCCCGGTCGCGCATTTGCTTGGACATTTTGAGACGTTCTTCGCTCGATACTTTGGCATCACGGGCGAGTTCTACATGTATGCGGGCGGGCTTGCCATATTCACGGACAATCGCGTTCACGACCTTGCGAACTTCGTGCAAGGCTTGCCGCACGACCGGATTGGCCACGTCCGGCGGTTGCGGAAGTTCATTGGCCATCAACCGATCACGTTGATCGGGTCGCAGATAGCCCGCCTCGGAAAGTGCCGACGGTTGCCCGTCGTCGGTCATTAGGAGCAATCCCTTTTCCATCGGCGGGACAAGTTTTTCCAGTGCCGTTCGGCTGAGATGTAAATATCCTTCGGGCAGGGCGACATTGAGCAGCTTACGGGCGGTTTCGTCGTCAAATCCCCACTCGTTTTGGGCCTTGCTGAGCAATTCGCGGTCGTCTAGCTCCAAGATTGCGGAAACAATTTCATCCCGTTCGGAATCGGTCTTTTCATACCATTCCCACTCCTTGCCAAAGGTTTTTTTACTCGCCAAGGCGTGATCGGTCACATGGCCGTTGAGATTCTTACGTTCGCCCCGTTCGAGATTGAAACGAACGGTCTCAAGAAAACCGAGGGATTTGCGAATGTCGTCGAACGACATTTTGTCCTTTTTGGCGAGCTTTTCGAGCAGCAGTGTTCGTTGATCGGGCGAGAGGGACAACTCGTCGCCCGATTCCGGCTCGATGTATTTCAGATTGTTGACTTCTTGGAGCATCCGGAAGCGTTGTGCCCAGCGGTCGGCCCTCGGACAACGCCGCAGTCTCGGCTCCAATTCACAACGACCGACAATCGAGCGGGGAACTGGCTTGAGTTTCCTTTGAAAGAAGATCAACCCATGCAATCCAAACCGCTCCAACAAAGATTGTCGCGCATCGCCAGCATCGGGTGTGCGTGGATAGGTCCGCATACCATCCGCACCGAACTTCAATTGATCCGAGAGAAGGCCGTGATGAAACTCGCGTTGTTTTTCCCAAACCGCCTCAAATTCATGTTCGTACATCGCGCGGCGGGTATGAAGCGTGCGCAACCGTTTGGTTGGATCGGATTGCCGCCGAAAAAGAAATTCACCCAACGTGCGACTTCCCGAATCGTCGATTTCTTTCGCCAAGTCGCTCATCTCTTTTAGGAGGCCCTTCGTGTCATCACTTTTCTTGTCCGACTTTCGATTCGACAGGAACCCGCGCCGTTGCGATAGGTGCAGAAAGACGCGGCCCAGTTCGTCGAGACTTAACTTTTCGTCGAGCGCGCGGGTCCGCAATTCATACGGGTTGGTTTCGAGTAGCGTTTTCAAAGCCACTGGATCGGAAGGTAATAGTTCCAGCTTCGTGAGTGCCTCACGAAGTCGCAACTTTCGTCGGGCACGACGGGCGATCTGCCGGCGCATCGCTCGTGCGTTGCGGCGGTCCTCGCTTTTCGATTTCTCTTTTTTGGTGCCGAAGTTATCGACCCCTTCGGGAAACACGCGAACGCCGGTGGCGATAAGTTTTTGAGCCGACTCGTCAACGAGTGCCCAGCCGATGGAATTCGGCCCCAAATCGAGGCCCAAGGTAATGTCCGCCATTGAAAACGCCCCCACTAAATGGTGTTAAAAGTGATTTCGCAAATTTTATCCAAAATATCGTTGACAAACCACCACTATGGCTGGATAATCCAGGAAGTGTATCTGGTCCCCGCCTGCAAGTCTTTTCGCAACAAAAAGAAACATTTGCAGGCACCGCCCCACGGGGCGACCCGCCGTCATGCGAAAGCAGGGCGGCATTTTTTTTGCGCCTGTCGAAAATTCCAGGGGTGAAGAAATCGACCAAGCGGATGTTCAACATTGCGTACAACAACTCGGCTGGGTTGTCGGCGGGCAGGACGTTCTAGATCGACTGCGATCACGGTGATGGAAAAAATTGGTCGCGATGCAACGCCGGAATGGTGGCTGAAATTGAACGCAACCTGATTTACGGTGCTGTATTCACCGGCCAGCGGCTGGTTTTGTGCGTTTCGATTTGGTCGCCCGTCTTTTGAAATAAGATCGCAGCCGCAGAGGGAGTTTTTTCGATCAGCGGGAAACCTTTGTCCGGACCGAGCAGGATCGGCGGTTTGGTGTATGAGTCGGCGGTGAGGCAGTCCTTGGCAATGACCGTCACGGCACGGTGAATGGTCAGGCCGAGTCCGGTCTGCTTATCGACAATGTGAGAATATCGCACACCGGCGATCTCGACGAATTGATAGGCGTCGCCCGACGTCGTGATTGCACAGTTGATAAGTTCGACAAAACAGGCGGGCGGGCCGTCGGGTTTGTCGAGATGCCCTACGCCGATCTTCCAAGCCTTTTTACCCGGCGGCGGGTCGCCTAAGCCGATGTCGCCGCTGGCGTCGAACATCACGCGCGTGATGTTCTGCTCGCGGAGAATTCGCAGCCCTTCATCAACCGCATAGCCACAGGCAATCCCGCCAAAGTCAAGCCGCATGTTCGGCTTGGTCAATTGCACCGTGCGGTTTTGTATGTCCAGTTTGATCGCTTGATAATCGACTGCGTCCCGCGCGATGCGAAGTTTTTCCGCGTCGGGCAATTCCTTATGTCTTCGCGACCAACGCCACAATCGCGTGAGTGGGCCGATGGAGACATCAAACGCCCCGTCGGACGCCTTCGACAATTTCAAACTGGCATCGAGAACTTCGGCCATTTCGCGGCTGATCGGGGCGGGCTTTTCCATGGGCGAGGCTGCGCTCAAGCGGCTCGCTTCGCTCTCGGACTTATAGTCGCTAAAGATCAGATCGAGTTCTTCGACCCGCTTGTAGACCGCATCGGCTCCCCGGTTTGCAGCCGTTTCGTCGGCTGCGTACAATACGAGTTTGAAGGGCATTCCCATCGCGGGCCGCTCGAACTCGTAACGAGTTAGTTGCGGCTCGTCGGCGGTGACAAGGAGAAGGGCAGTTAAAAGAGGCCAGGAGAGCATGGTTCCGATGTCCTTCGATTGGTCCGTCCACTAAGGACCGACGCATAGATAAATATCCCATTGTCGTCTGTCACTACGGCAAAAAACGTCCTTTCGGGGAGCGAAAGACGACAATAATTTATGATCCGATCCTAACAGGAAACAAGAATGTCCAGCTTGAGCGTAATTCGCCGCCGGTCGTTTTGGCAATCGTCACCGCATTCGACCTGGTGCCGTGCGGTCGGCTTTGCCGTTTTTATTATAGCATCCCTATCTTCTGTCATTTTGTCCTCAGCTTGGGCGGAAGAGGCCCAGGCTGTGGCCCGGGCGAAGCCGACCTCCATTGAGAACTCGACCGCCACGACCGAAGCCGAAATGAAAGGGTATAAAGACGCGATCCCCGGCACGGACGTCAAGTTCGATCTCGTACCGATTCGCGGCGGAAAATTCCTCATGGGGAGTCCCGACAAGGAGCCGAACCGTAAGCCCGACGAAGGTCCGCAGCACGAAGTGCAGGTTGATCCTTTCTGGATGGGGAAGTGTCCTGTCACTTGGGACGAGTACGAAGTCTTTATGTTTCAGGTTGATGTGATTCGCCGG
>JAYUFG010000332.1:0-1714 GCA_043738845.1 Planctomycetaceae bacterium | reverse complement strand
CACGTCGGCCTTACGGCTCGACGCTCGCTGGTTGAGTACGTGTCGGTCTCGTTCAAAAGCGGCGGAAAAAAATCGCCGTCAGCGCGGCGACCACCACCAAGCCGCTCAGGACCACCATCAGTGTGTTGCGAAGTAAAGCCGAATTCGGATTGCCCGGCATGGGCGTCGCAATACTCAAATCCTGGTTGGAATTCGTCGCAGCCCTGTCCCCAACTTCTGTCGAGGCACTGGTCGCGATAACCTTTGATCGGGCGGAATGTTTCGCGTCAAACCCGGCGGTAACGACGTTCGACTCGGAACTTGAACCTGAACCTGTCGCGTTCGCGTGCGGCAAATCAACCTCGTCACTCGCTTCATCGTCGGCTGTCTTGGACAAGTTACCATTCGTCGCATCGGAAAAATAACCAACCTTCGGTGCGCGATTGGGCAAAAATTCTGACAAGCCTTTTAGTTCTGGAGGCCGCTCTGGAATCAACCGCTGATCCAACAACCGATCCCACTCGGCCGCCAGTGGCAAATCAAAACCGGGCGTCGCATCTTTGACTTCACAAGCGCAGGCACCCGTCGCGAAAACGGCGGCGTGTTCGATATTGTCCGCATTGATTCCTTTGCCCACCAAGCCGAACAATGCCCGACCGCGACCAAACACGGGAAACACGACCGGCTGCGTTGAATCTCGTAAATCGGCCTCGCTATGCAGCAACGAATGAACCAGTAATTTTTCGGTAGCCTCGGTGCGAGAAATTCTTAGGATCGAGAATTCGATTTTCAGCGGCAAACTCGATTGAATCGGCGGATCGTTCGGGTCAGGAAGTGGCAGCTTTAACGATTTCTGCAAACGAGTAAGTTCTTGCTCCAACGTCGCGGCGGCCCCATCGTCGAGGTCCTTGATCCCGCTCTCGACCAACACCCATACGGCCGACTGACCACCACTCAGCCGACTCACGATTTGTTTGGCCGCAGCCGATTCAACCAGCACCTGCGGAGCGTCCGACAAAGAGCCAGTCCACAAATCATCGGCAATTTTCATCGACCCAGGAAAACGAACAACAACCTGTGGAAGTCGATCATCTCCCAGTGTTTTCACGCTCGCACGCCAAGCCGCAGTAACCGTTTCATCGGTGCCCTTGAGATCAACATCGTGGATCGACACATTGATTCGATTTTCGCCTTCCACACCAAGCGTTTTAAGCTGCGCAACAATCGCTTGCTCCCGCTCGTTCAGCGGCCCGTTGTGTAAGATCGTTACCTCGTAGGTCGCTGGCTTCCACCGTTCGAGTGCATACCGAAAGACGGGCACCGAGCAGGCCGATGCAACGGCGGCGTTCAATAATGTCGCGGCGCAGAACAGCATCAGCAGCGTGAAACAAATTTTCGCGCGGCGTTCTTTGGACAACCAATAGCTTTTCAATATCTGTAGCTTCATTTCGTGTTTTCTTCCGCGACGATCTCCACGCCGCACAACACGGGTGATTTAAGTTTGCAATCGGCTGAAGGAGTCAGATCGACGGCGAGAACGTCGGTTACTTCCACTCCCTTGAATTCCTTAACGAGTGCATGATAGCGTCCGCCCGCCACGGCGAACACATCCAGCCCCTGCATTGTAACCTTTCCTTGGAGACTGACATCGAAAATTCTCTCGCCCGTCTCGACATCGTCTGGTTCCGAGAAAAACAAGCGGACCGTGTAAAGCCGCGTAGGAGAGGCTGACTTT
>JAYUFG010000331.1:0-1717 GCA_043738845.1 Planctomycetaceae bacterium | reverse complement strand
CGAGCACGCCGCAGGCTTGAATCACCATCCCCAGGTTCGGACCGTCGGGATTTGCCAACAGTTGCCGATAGGCGACCAACGCCCAGGCGTGCGGGGTGATGAGACTGGCCTGTTGCATCGCCTCGGGCATCAATTCCCGGTCACCCATCAGGCAGCCGCTCACCCCGGCCAGGACAAGGACGATCAGTGAGCCATAAATGGCAACTTGTGATTCTGTGCGGGCTAAGGCCACGACCATCAAAGACAGGCCGGTAACGGAAAGCGACGTCGCAAGGACGACCGCGACGAGCCACAACGGCTGTGGCCCCCACTGCATTGCGAACACCAATTTGCCCGCCAATAGTAAAAACAACCCCTGCCCGACCGAGATCACGAAACAGGGAATAAGCTTTCCGCACAAGATATTCCAGCGAGACAAGGGTGCGGCCAAGAGTCGCTTCATCGTTCCTTGTGTTCGCTCGGCAACAAATAATCGGCCCGCCGTTAAGACGAGAAAGAACGAGAACATGACCAAATAGGACGGGACAAGGATTTGATATCGCATGGAACCGCGGTTGAGAAAGCCCTCAGAGCGGGGCGATGTTTTCGACGTGGCACTCGCATTTTCCGGAGTAGCATTTTCGGCCGGTCGCTCTTCGGACCGTGTGAGCGCGGCCCAGGTTTTCGCCGTGAGGTCGTAGTTGGGGAACATCTGCTTCAGACCGACTTGGGCGACGATCCCCAATTGCTCGCCGATTTTTTCAAACGCCCGACCGATCATCCAGGGCATAACCACGCGGAGAGTGGTGACTTGTGCGACTTGTTCGATAATCGACGAAGCGGTGAGTTGCGTCGGGTCACGAAGCAGTTTTGCATCGAGCTCTTTCAGATTGACGCCGTCCCGATAGAACGGATTGACGCCGTTGGCCAGGAACGACGAGTTCGTTACTTGCTGGCTGAACTTGGGACCGAACACCAGGATGGCCGCCCGCTTGCCCGCGTTGATCAATTGTTCGGCTTCTTCTCGATTGGCGATAATTTCGACACGAATTCCAGCCGTTTGCGCCAAGTCTTGTTGGACAACGGTGGCCCAATGATGGTCGATCTTTTTTCCGTTCAAATCGTTTTGGAGGAAGCCTTCGTCGAGATCGAGGAGCGAAATTCGGAGCCGGTCGTCGGCCTTTTGACCGAAACCCTCGCCGAGCGATAAACCCAACACGAGGATCATGACCAGCGGCATCGCCAACAACACGATCAGCGCACGCCGATCCCGCCAGACTAAACGGAGGTCTTGCTTGGCGAGGATCAGGATGGGATGGTTGAGCATTTTTGGCACTTGTGTCCCCCGTCGTAGGGTACGCTGTGCGGACCATGATTTATAAACAAGGTCCAACTGTGGTCTGCACAGCGGTCCGCTAAATCTTGCTGTGTTTTTGAAGCGACAAGGTGCCGCTTCTACTGTGGCGCGTGCAATTCTGTCGATGAAAGATCGAAACTGCGGTAAGATTGAGTCTATCCGCAGCGACCAACTATTCACAGGCTTGGTGCGAATCGTTCGGTTGACCGCGCCAAACATCGCGATACATTCGAGAAAAACGCTGTTTGTAGGGTCCGATGACGGAAGGTGACGGGGGCTGGACAGGGTAAGCGTCAAATTTGTAGGTGGGGCGTGGCTGGGGGGTGTTGGGACCAGAATCCGTCCCATTGACCGGTTTCGTTGAGGAGCAGGGCGTGCAGG
>JAYUFG010000330.1:0-4601 GCA_043738845.1 Planctomycetaceae bacterium | reverse complement strand
TTCGCTCAGGCGTCGATCACCTTTACGCTCCGGTTGTTCAAACGTTTGTCGCCCAGGTCGATCCCGTTCAACTCTTCGGAAATTCCTTCACACATCATAGTGAAATAGTTATGTATAAAATGACAGGACTGTGGCCTGACAGAGATCAACGGAACGGTTCCGACCGCTGGCGAACATTGGTCAGGCCATACGCCTGACCTACGGGAGGAATGCTCATGGCTAACGTCATATTTCGCAAATTTGCGGTTTTTTCGCCCGTAAATCGCTGTTGCCCTGGGGGCCGAAAGACGTTACCATTTCGCCGCAATTTGACTATTCGGGGACAGCTTGCGCTCGCTTCCAAGACGGAAGCAAAACCGCTCGATCTCCGTTCGCTTCACACTCATTGAGGTTGCCATGCGACTTACGCAAGGATGCGTTTCCCGATCATGGACTGCGCTGTCACTGACCATCGCCTCGACATTCGTCGCGTACCTAACGCCGACGTTGCTCGCGCCGACCCTTGCCACCGCCCAAGAAGCCAATTGGATTTGGTCCTCCGCCCATGAAAAGGACAAAGTCCCCGCCGAGACCTGCTTCTTTCGCAAAGTCTTCGAGATGGGCAAGCCCGAGGATGGTCAAATCGAAATCTCCTGCGACGACAGTTACGAACTCTTCATCAATGGTCGCCCCGTCGCGACCGGCAATAATTGGAAATCAATTGACGTCCAAAACGTCACCAAGTTTCTCGTCCTTGGCCGCAATGTCGTTGCGGTGAAGGCCCAAAGTTCCGACAAAGGAAACGCTGGACTGGCCGTCCGTCTCATGGTCAAAGAGGCGGGCAACACCCACATCGTTCACGCCAGCGATGCCACCTGGAAATGCACTCTCAAAGAGTTCACCCATTGGGAAAAGTCACAATTCAACGACGCCCAATGGGTCACCGCGAAAATCTGGGGAGAGTTGGGCATGACGCTTCCTTGGGGCGATGAAGCGGTCGTCGCCGGGCGGGGCAAGAGCCGGTTCACTACGCCGCGAGATTTTGAAGTGACCTTTCTCAATGGCGGAAAAACGACCGGCTCGCTGATTGCCATGACCTTCAACGAGCAGGGGAACATCCTCGCCGCGCAAGAAAAAGGTCCGCTCCTCATTCTCCGCGACCCGGCCAAGACGGGAAAATTCGAGACCGTCTCTGTCTATTGCGATCAAATCAAAAATTGTCACGGGATGCTCTGCTTGAATGGAAAAGTCCTCGCCGTTGGCGATGGTCCCGACGGGATTGGTCTGTATCGACTAAGTGATACGAAGAACGCTGGCACACTCGACAAGGTCGAACTCCTCTTCAAATTCACGGCCAAAATGGTCGAACATGGCCCGCACGCCCCGATCCTTGGCCCCGACGGTTTTGTCTATATCATGGTGGGCAATCATGGTACGGCCGACAAAGAGGCCGAAGCGACAAGCCCTTATCATCATCCGTATGAAGGCGAACTGCTCTCCCCGCGCTACGAAGACCCGAGCGGTCATGCCGCTGGCATCAAAGGCCCCGGCGGTGTCATCCTGCGGACCGATCCGCAAGGCTCATTCATCGAAACCTTCGCAGGCGGTTTTCGCAATCCTTATCGCATGGCTTTCAATCGGGCAGGCGAGTTGTTCACCTGGGACAGTGACATGGAATGGGACGAAGGGCTAAGTTGGTACAAACCAACGCGGCTGTTGCACGTCACGCCCGGCGGAGAGTGCGGTTGGCGAAGTGGCTGGACGAACTGGCACGACTATTATCATGACGCCTTGCCAGCGATGTTGGATACGGGCCGCGGTTCACCCACCGGCGTCGTTGCCTACAATCATGTGATGTTGCCCGTCCGTTATCATGACGCACTGTTCGTCGGTGATTGGGGTCGAGGAAGAATTTTGGCCGTGCGGATGAAACCGGCTGGCGGAACTTATGTCGCCGAAACCGAAACAATGGTTGAAGGACGGCCGCTGAACGTTACCGATCTTTCGGTCGGCCCCGACGGTGCGATTTACTTTTGCACGGGCG
Organism: Planctomycetaceae bacterium; assembly: GCA_043738845.1. Lineage (GTDB taxonomy): Bacteria > Planctomycetota > Planctomycetia > Pirellulales > DASRSE01 > DASRSE01. Next base: position 2,578 of record JAYUFG010000330.1, on the reverse strand, counting down.
GTCGCGATACCGAAGGTGGCATTTATCGTTTGAGTTGGCTCGGCAAAGTTCCGCCCAGCGTCACCGATCTGGGAACGGGCCTCGCCGCCGCCCTGCGACAACCGCAAATGGACGCGGCGTGGTCCCGACAAGCGGTCGCCGCGATCAAGCGTCAGTTGGGCAAAGATTGGGAACCCGAACTGATCGCCGCTGCGGAAAATCGCTCACTCCCCATCGAGCAAAGGGTGCGTGCCCTTGATCTCATGCACCTACTTGGACCGTTTCCCAAGCTCGACAAACTGGTGAAACTGTCCAGCGACAGCGACGTAAAAATGCGGGCAAAAGCAACTTACTTACTCGGCATACATGGCGACGAAACGACCAAAGATCGGCTCGTCGCTCTCTTAGCCGACACCGATCCCGAAGTGCAACGCCTTGCCTGCGAATCGCTCGTGCGCTCGACGCAAAATCCGCCAGTGACAAAACTCTTGCCGCTGCTCGGCTCGACGCAACGTCACTTGGCGTTTGCTGCCCGCCGCACGCTCGAACAAATTCCGAAAGACGAATGGAAGACACAAGTTCTCACGTCCGACAACCAACGGGTCTTTATTCAAGGTGCGACTGCGCTATTGGTACTCGATCCCGACAAAGAAACCGCAACCGCCATTGTTGCGCGCGGTCAAAAGTTGATGCAAGGCTTCGTCGCCGATCCCGAATTTCTCGACCTGTTGCGGGTATTTGAACTCGCTTGTTCCCGTGGTGGATTAAAGGCGGAAGACGTCCCAACGCTTGGTCCGCAAATGGCGGAAGAGTATCCCGCCAAAGACCCACGAATGAATCGCGAACTGTTGCGGCTCGCCGTCGCCATGCAAGATGCATCGTTTCTACCCCGTATGATCGAGCAATTGAATTCACCCGATGTGCCGCTGCCGGAGAAACTGCACGCCGCGTTTCATGCCCGCTTTTTGACGACCGGTTGGAACACAAGCCAAAAACTCGAAGTTCTAAAGTTCTTCGAGCAAGCCCGCTCGCTGCCGAGTGGACATAGTGTGAAGGGCTACATTGAAAACGTGTCGCGAGATTTTTTCGCCTTGTTGACCGAAGTCGAGCGCGCGGAAGTTTTGGCCAACGGGTCGAAGTGGCCGAGTTCGGCCTTGTCCGTTTTGGCTCGCTTGCCTGCGCAACCCGGCGAGATTACACTCGCCCAATTGCGACATTTGGACGAATCGCTCAGCGGTCTCGACACGGAAGCATCCAAAAAGTTGGGGATCGGCATTGTTGCCGTGCTGGCCCGCAGTGGTGATGAAGAATCACTCGCCTTTCTGCGAAAGCTGTATGAAAAAGAGCCAGAGCGACGACAGTTCATCGCGATGGCCATTTCGCAACATCCCGAAGGGGAAAATTGGCACGTCCTGGTGAACTCCCTCTCGATTGTCGAAGGGGTCTTCGCCCAAGAAGTCATCCTCGCCCTGCTCAAAGTCGATCTCGCTCCAGAAACGCCCGAGCCATTTCGCCAAACGATTTTACGCGGTCTGAAGATGGGCGAACGTGGGGGCAAGCACGCCGTCCGCTTGCTCGAACAATGGACGAATGAAAAAATCGGTACGCCCGACGACGGCTGGGAAAAACAACTCAGCGGTTGGCAGGCTTGGTTCGCCAAGAAGTATCCCGACCAGACCGAAGCGGTTCTGCCCGACGATTCTGGCAACCACTGGACCTTCGACGAACTGATTACATTTCTCAACAGTCCCGAAGGAAAACATGGCAACCTGCAACGTGGCGCAGCCGTTTATGCCAAAGCCAATTGCGTAAAGTGTCATCGCTTCGGCCCGACGGGCGACGCCGTCGGTCCCGACCTGACGACCGTTACGCAGCGATTTCAAGTCAAGGAAATCGTCGAGAGCGTTCTCTTTCCGTCACAGGTCATCGCTGATCGTTATGCGAGTAAAACGATCGTGACCAAGGATGGAAAAATCTATTCCGGCATCGTCGGCCCGCAAGGTGACGACGCCGTCGTCGTGATACAGGCCGATCTGCAAAAGATCGTCGTGAAGAATTCTGAGATCGAAAGTACCACGCCGAGCAAAAAGTCGGCCATGCCGGAAGGACTGTTCAACCGCCTCACGCTGGAAGAGGTCGCCGACCTGTTCGCCTATATGAATCAATCGACCCCCTCGGCCATCACCCGCCGAACGCAAATGGGGCCAGCGAAGCAATAACGTGATCACATTGGGTCAACGCGCCGGGACATTGCACCCAATTTCCCATGATCTGCCTCATTCCCGCACACGTTCACATCGCTCGTTTAACCTCGCCACACAGCGAGGCGAACCCACTGGCTACCCACCAAACACTCATCCTTCCTATCGCGCTCAATCCGAAGCCGTCTCAAAAAACGCGCATCTCTGTAATTTCGGTCCCCCGCACACTTCAAACAGGGCTTTCCAACCAATCGCAGATATTTGTCAGCGAGAATATGCCATAAGTATGTCATTTGGCCCACAGGGATTCTCAGTTTTCCAATTTGGTGGACATGCGTATAATCGGGGTGGTGTAACGAGTCTTTTTCTCAAGGAGGTTAAGCTGTGACGTCTGCTCC
>JAYUFG010000329.1:0-4613 GCA_043738845.1 Planctomycetaceae bacterium | reverse complement strand
GCGGCGGTCCGTTTTCCTTCACTGGTGGAATATCGCTCATGGCCAAAGATACTTATCGGATAGTGACCCGCGGCGCGGACGGCAAGATTCGGATTCGCGATTTTCCCGCCCCGGACGCGATCCAAAAAATGCACACGCAAATCGGCGTGGACGATTGCAGCACCGACCTTGGCTTGCGGGGAATGCCCGTCTTCAAGGGTTTGGTCGGCCCGATTCCGGAAGGGAAAAATATCGTCCGCTACGAATCGCCCGACGTATTCGAGTCGATGACGAAAGAATGGACTTCCGCCAAAGGTGGTCGCCGCACCCGCAAAATCGCGGACGTAGAACCGAAGATCGAGTAGGGCTGGTTTTTTGTGCGTCGAATCGACTTATCGGAAATGTACGCGGAGTCTGGCCGCCACAAAAGTCCATGAGTTTTCGTCGGACGGACCGCGTTCCGCTCATTTCCGCAAGAACGCCTGCATGTTTCGTTTGTACCCCTCGACGCCGGGCTGGCCGTAAGGGTTGATTCCAATCAGGCGGCCTTCGACCGCCGTGGCCAACATCAGCATCTGAAAGAACTGGCCCATCGACGCCTCGTCCAATTGCGGCAGGTGCAAATCGGTCGTGGGGCGGTGGTCGTCAGCATAAGCTTGGTTCGTTCCCAAGATCGCTGCGTTGAGAACCTCGGGCAAGGTCTTATCCGCCAAGGCGTTCAACTGATCTTGATCGTGGTCCGACTTGCCAATCGACAGCCGGTCGCGACGCACATTGTCAACGATCACGTTCGTGATCAGTTTATCCCGCCGCCCTTCTTGATGCTGTTGTCCGCGGGAATGCAAATCGCGCGTGTTCACGACGGTGATCGGCGTGGCCCCTTTTTCCTGCTTGCCGAGACTTTCCGACAGAAGTTGATCGTACCACAGTCCGGCCGCTTCCAATCCTTTGCCCCAAGTGGACAGCACGCGGATATTCAACCCCCGCTGTTCCTCTAACAGGTGCGACACGCCGACATAATCCAGCACCGCGTTCTTGCCGACGGGTGCGGTGCGAAAATGCTCGTTCATTGCCACGGCACCTTCGAGAAGTTGGATCACATTCATGCCCATGATCGCGGCGGGCAACAATCCGACCGCAGTCAAAATCGAAAACCGTCCACCGACGCCGTCGGGAATGTCAAACGTGTCGCGGTCGGAAATTCCCAAGGCTTGGCTCAAGAGCAGCAGTTTACTTTCCTTGCCGGGAGCGGAAACTTTACCCGTGATGGGAACGATCAGTTGGGCCAGTTGTTTTTCATCACCACCGAGCGAACTTTTCAGCGCGGAGGAGAAAATCCGCAACGCGCCAGCGGTCTCCAGTGTGCCGCCACTTTTGCTGATGACCACAATCGCCCAGCGGTCGTCGATGGACTTTGCGGGCCGACCGTTGCCGAGCAGGTCGAGCAGGCCCTGCGTCGCGTCGTTATCGACGTTGTTTCCCTCGAAGTAAATTTTCGGGCGACCGCCGCGATCTCCCCGACCAAGTTCGTTGTGATAAGGATGACAACAGGCTTCGAAGAGTGCCCTGGCACCCATGTACGACCCGCCGATCCCGAGAACGACGACGCGATCAACCGCCTCGCGAATGCGATGGGCGACGGCGAGGACGCGCCCCAATTCGCTTTCTTGGCGTTTGGCCTTGTAATCGGCCAACAGCCGTTCCGGCAGATGGATGAAACCGGCATCGAGCGGTTTTTTATTTTCGGGAACTGGCCCACCGCTTTGCCAAAGGTCGGCATCGACGAGCGTTTCTTGTCGCGCGGCGTTGAGTTGCGGACCCAGTTTTTTCAAGTCGTCGGAAGCGAGCCCCGTCCCGTCGATCACGGCGGCGGCCGGGTTGTAAGTCAGTAATTCAATTGGACGCGGCGGCATGGGAAGTACCTTGATGATAAGAGCCGTTGTTCGAAGAGTTTACCAGCATATCCCACATTGCCCGTTATCTCAACGTGTTCCACAAAAACGTGAATTCCAATGCAACAATGCGTGCCCGCTGTTCATTGTTGACACTCCCGGCGTGACCTCCCTCGGTGTTCTCATAATACAGAACATCGTGGCCCATCTCTTTCATTTTGGCGAACAGCTTTCGCGCGTGGCCGGGATGAACCCGATCATCCCGCGTTGAGGTCGTGAACATGATGCGCGGATACTTCCCACCGGCTTTGACATTGTGATAGGGCGAGTATTTGGCAAGGTACTCCCAATCTTCCGGCTTGTCGGGATTGCCATACTCGGCCATCCAACTTGCTCCGGCGAGCAACTTGTTAAACCGCCGCATGTCCGTGAGTGGTACCTGACAAACAACCGCCCCGAATAATTCAGGCCGCTGGATCGCGACTGTGCTAACCAACAATCCGCCGTTGCTCCCGCCCATAATGCCCAGGTGCTTGGCCGTCGTGAGATTTCGCTTCACGAGATCGGCGGCAATGGCCTCGAAATCGTCGAACGCCCGTTGACGATTTCCCTTGAGAGCCGCTTGATGCCACTGCGGACCAAATTCTCCGCCACCGCGAATGTTCGACAACACATACACACCGCCCCGTTCAAGCCACGCCAGTCCGACGCCCGCACTGTACCGAGGGAACTGCGGAATCTCGAATCCGCCGTACCCGTACAACAGTGTCGGGGCCGTTCCTGATTTCAACGCCTCCGATTTTCCGATCACGAAATAGGGAACCTTCGTGCCGTCGGCCGAGGTCGCTTCGTGCTGTCGAACTTCCATTCCCTGCGAATTGAAGAACGACGGAAGCGTCTTCAACGGAGTCGCCGGATCGTCGCCAATCTTCCCCAAATAGAGCGAGCCGGGCGTGAGAAAGTCCTGATACGTGATCCACAAATCGTCCGACTCATCCGCATCAACGGCGGAAGCACTGGCCGTTCCTGTCCCCGGCAATTTCATCGTCCGCCTTTTCCAACCACTCTCCGCCGGAACCAACTCGACGATCTGCGTCCGCACATTGTCGCTCAGATTGAGAATGAGCGCGTTCAACGTCGAGGAAACGTGCTGCAATGAAACTCGCGATTGCGGCTCAAACAGGACGGTGAATTTGCGACTTCCCTGCAAGAAGTCAGCAAACTTGATGACGACCAACCCGCCCGCTGGATGCGTAACCTCTCCCAATTTCCAATCGCTCCGCAACTGGACGAGCAACCACTCGCGAAAGAAATTTGGCATCGAGTCGTGCGGCACATCGAGCTTGACCGATTTGCCTTCGACCGTCACGAAGGTTTCCGAATTGTAAAACGCGATGCTGCGATGAAAGCCTTCGCGAAAAAAGCCAGGCGTATGATCGACCCAGGCGTCGGCCGAAACGTCGGTCGGCTCGCCCTCGTACGCGACCGTCGCTTTTTCCAGCGGTGTTCCCCGCGTCCAGCGTTTAACCACGCGGGGATAACCGCTGTTGGTCAACGAACCGGCTCCGAAATCGGTGCCAACGTACAACGTGTTTTCGTCCCGCCAGTTCGCATGACTCTTGGCTTCGGACAAAGTGAAACCATCTTTGACGAACTGTTTCGTGAGCAAATTGAATTCCCGCACGACCTTGGCGTCGCCGCCACCGCGTGAAAGCGATATCAAACAGAGTTCATATTTCGGCGAGAGGCTGTTCGACCCGCTCCAGACCCAATTCTCTTTCTCGTCCTTGGCGAGCGCATCGACATCGAGGACGATTTCCCACTTCGGTTCACTCTGGCGATACTCGTCGAGGGTCGTCCTTCGCCATAGCCCGCGAGGGTTCGTCGCGTCTTGCCAAAAGTTGTAATAGAAACTGCCCATCTTGTGGACGTAGGGAATTCGCTTGTCGGAGTTCAGCAGATCGAGCACTTGCGGTTTGATCTGGGCAAATTCTGGTTTGCCTTCCAATTCTTTGATCGTGACGGCGTTTTGGGCTTCGACGAATTCCATCGCCCGTTGGCCGGTCACGTCTTCGAGCCATTCGTAAATATCTGCGTCGGTGATTGCATTCATGGCTAAAAATAACAGTCCCGCCGAAACCGTGCTGGTCATGGGCCTGAATTCTCCTGTTTTGAAATGTTGTATTGATCTGCGTGAAATGTTGCCATTGTGTTCGTCCCGAATGGGGCGATGGGTTGTAGTTGATGGATCTGGATTAAATTAAGGTTTTGCGATTCAACCGTAAGAGAAGAAAGGCGACTTCAAGGCGTAAGTAAGAGAGCATATCGGGGCCGATGTGTCCAGAATGTCGCACGGGAAATTGCCGGTATGACAGCGGACCGTCGCAACATGACGGCAAGGACGCAGCAGTGATCGCCACGTTGGTCGCGATTTGGCTATCGGAAACGAAGACAGGAGCCAGTGAGCTACGAGAGGACACAGGGAAAAGCAATTCGGACACGAAACGAAAACCGGACGCGATTGAATTTTGAAATGCCACTCCTCTTTGGTCTCTCGTGGCTCTGCGGCCATTTTGCCTTCGTCTCGTAGTCCTCGCTAAGGACTGGCACATACATAATGGTCGTGCATATTAATGAAAATGTGTATCCGTTCACAGATTTTACCCGAGATTGGTGTGGAGTGGGAGCGGTGCGCAGGGCGTGGAATCTCGGCGGCGGAGCGGTGGTGGGCCGGAAGGGCGC
>JAYUFG010000328.1:0-12249 GCA_043738845.1 Planctomycetaceae bacterium | reverse complement strand
GACTACGTCTCGGCGACTTCGAAGGGGACACCGTGCTGGGTCCGCCGGGCACGGGCGGTCTCGTGACGCTGGTCTGTCGCAAGTCACGGTATACAATCATGGCGAAGATTCAGTCGAAAGATTCCGGCCATGTGCATGAACAGATTAAACAACGGCTGAAACAATTAGCGGAAGATCATCGACATTCAATTACGTTTGACAACGGAACGGAATTCGCTCGTTGTTACCGACTTGAAAAACATCTCGGAATTAAGCTATACTTCGCGGACCCTGGTTGTCCGTATCAGCGTGGTACGAACGAGAACACCAATGGTTTAATCCGTCAATACTTTCCCAAGGGAACTGACTTTCGCGACGTGACCCATGACGAGGTCCGGGACACCCAACTCTGCCTACCCAAATTCACATTACCACCCCCGTCACGCTAGCAGAGATGTGTTAAGATCAATGGGCTTTGCCAGTGGCCCCCAATTCTAAGTTGGACAAAGCAGTTGAAAAAAGCAATTATTCGCCTCAAATGACATTGCACTTTCTCTCTGAAAGCAAACTCCGTGCGACTTCACTTTTTTGCCCTGCTCATTCTCGCGTTTGATCATGTTTCGCGCCTGTCGCATGAGAGCCTTGCGGCCGATGCGGTAACGAAGCCGAACATCGTGTACATTTTGTGCGACGATTTGGGGTACGGCGATGTACATGTGCTGAACCCAGAGCGAGGGAAGATCGCGACGCCGAACATCGACCGCTTGGCGAGTGAGGCGATCACCTTCACCGACGCTCATTCCGGATCGTCGGTCTGCACTCCGACGCGATATGGAATCCTCACGGGACGATACGCTTGGCGAACGCATTTACAGTCGGGCGTCTTGGGTGGGTTCAGTGAACCGCTGATCGCTAAGGACCGGTTAACGGTCGGCCAACTTCTCAAGCAACAGGGTTACACGACGGGCTGCATTGGCAAGTGGCACCTGGGAATGGAATTCACACAATCCAACGGCGCAGCGAAAAACAAAACGGCCAAAAATAACGATCCGGCGAAAGTAGATTATGCCGCTCCGCTCAAAGATGGCCCGCTCCAACATGGGTTCGACTATTACTACGGAATCACGGCATCGCTCGATATGCCGCCGTTTGTCTTCATCGAGAATGATCGCTTCACGCAACTTCCGACCGTGGAAAAACAATGGATTCGCAAAGGGCCAGCCGCCCAGGATTTCGAGGCCATCGACGTGCTTCCGACGCTGACCAAAAAAGCGGTCGAGTTCATTACGAAGCACGCCAATGGAACCAAGCTCGACGGTTCGAAGTCCGAAGGAATCAAGTCGGGCCAGCCGTTCTTTTTGTACATCCCGCTCAATTCACCCCACACGCCGATTGTCCCAACGAAAGAGTGGCAAGGAAAAAGTGGCCTCGGTGATTACGCCGACTTCGTGATGGAGACCGATTGGGCGATCGGTCAAATTCTCGCCGCGATCAAAACCGCCGGGATCGAAAACAACACCCTCGTGATCTTTACCAGCGACAACGGCTGCTCGCCCGCCGCTAAGCCGACCGAACTCGAAGCGAAGGGCCATTTTCCGAGTGCCCAATTTCGCGGTTACAAAGCCGATATTTGGGAAGGTGGCCACCATATTCCGTTCCTCGCCAAATGGCCGGGCAAGGTACAACCCGGCTCCCGCTGCGAAACGACGATTTGCTTAACCGACCTGCTCGCGACCTGTGCCGATGTGCTGGGGCAGAAGTTGCCCGATAATGCGGCTGAAGATTCTGTCAGCCTCTTGCCGCTCCTGCGCGGAGAGAAAAATGCGAAGGGTCACGAGGCGGTTGTGCATCATTCGATTCAAGGGATGTTCGCAATTCGCCAAGCCAATTGGAAACTTGAACTGTGTGCCGGTTCCGGCGGATGGGGTTCGCCGAAAGACCCGCAGGCCATAAAAGAGGGTCTGCCGGAGATTCAACTCTATGACATGAGTAAGGACATCGGCGAACGGACGAACGAAGGTGCGTCGCATCCAGAGGTCGTGGACAAACTGACGAAGCTCCTGCAGACTTATGTCACGTCTGGCCGCAGCACGCCGGGGGCAAAGCAAACGAACGACGCCAAGATTGATGTTTATAAGAAAGTGAACGGAACGAAAGTGCCAACGGAGTGATTTCACCGGTTAGCCGCGACGCGCAGCGGAACACGTTTGAGCATGCACAAAACACGCTCCGCTGCGCGTTGCGGCTCAACGATTGCGAAAACTTAATCCCCCGTGTGTTGGATCGGCGTTGTTTCCTTGCGCGATGCTTTCACGCGGGTTCCGTCGGTAAGGTTCGTTTCGGGAGCGAGGACGACTTCTTCACTCAGCTTGATGCCGTCGAGGGCTTGCACAAAGTCGTCGTTCATCAGGCCGATGTTGACGACTTGCAGAACTGCTTTGCCAGCCCGGACGACAAACAATTGCCACTGCCCACCAAGTCCTTTGAATAGGGCCGAACGGGGAATTACCAACGCGTCTTTCGCCTCGGCAGTGAAAATTTTCGTGCGAATTCGATAATCGACGCCCATCTCGCGTTCTTGGCGAATTCGCGTGACTTCTCCCTGGGCAAATTCGAGCACAACTTTCACCCGCTGCTGCTCGACGCCGAGCGAACTGACCTTGGTGAAACCGGCCGGATAGATCGACTTCACAACGGCCTTAGCGGGCGTAGGTCCAATCGCCGGACCATAAATCTCGGCCGTGTTGCCGACCTTCACGTTTACAACATCTTGGCTGAGAATATCCGTTTCAAGTTCCAACTCCTCCAAGCGACCAATCCGGAGCAGCGTTGCGCCCGAGGTAAGTTGCCGCTCGTCGCTCACGAGTCGCTCCAGCACGACACCTTCGACCGGTGATTTCATTTCGCCCCGGTCGCGATTCTTTTCAATCGTCTGACGATTGACGTCGGCCTCACCCCATTGCTTCTCGATCACATTATGCGACAGCCCCTTGCGGTCGATATATTGCTGCACGCCGATGGGCATTAACGCGGTCGCCGCCTGCATCGCTTGCAAGGCACGCAGCACCAGGACGTCTTGCTCATGTTCGACGCGACTTTGAATTTGATTGAGCCGACCTTGCTCAAGCTCTTCTTGCGAGCGAGCCTTTTTTGCGAACAGGTCTTCCAACCGAGCCAGATTTCGTTCAGCAAAATCGAGCCTCGCTTGGCCTGCCTCGACCCGCGCACTGGCCGCTTCGACCGTGTGATTCATTGAGTCCACATAGCTAAGCGACTGTTTCAAACCAGTCTTCTCGACCGTGACGTCGTCATTTTCCTTGAGCGAAGCCTCTAATCGCTTGACCGCTTGGTCGGACGCTTCCCAGGCGAGTTCAATATCGCGCGGAACAACCTTGGCGACGACTTGATCCTTCTTGACGGGCGTCCCTTCGGTGAGGGCAATCGCTCCAATCCGGCCGTCGTAGGGCATCGTAATTAAATACGTTTGCGGCAATCGCGTCTTTCCTCGCTCATCGACAAACTCGCGAATCACGTCCTTTTTTGCAACGGCCGTTTCGACCGGCGTCCCGCCACTTGTAAAAGTCACGAGTGCGCCGATGACGACAACGGCGAGCAATGCCAGCAACACAATCATCCAGGTACGCATTTTGGTTTCTCCAATGATAAATTATGAATTAATCGGCGAGCGGGGAGCGTAAGCTCCCTGTTTTCCGGCCGTGATTGTCCTACATCGTTTCCTTCTCCCTCTTCACTCGCTGCTAAACAGGGAGCTTACGCTCCCCGCTCGCCAAGTGAACTATTCTTTTACTTTCAACGCATCGAGCCAATCAAACTTCACAATCTCGTGCTGCACAACCGCATGGGCCAGCAGCCCGAATATAATTCCCACCGTGTACGTCCCAATGAACACAATCGGCGGCAGGATAATCGGAAAGCGAAACAAGTCGGTATTGTAAATATGAGCGATCCAGTGACACAACGCGATCCCCAGCGGCAGCCCGAGCGTCGTCCCAATAATCGCCACCATCATACTCTCTCGCAAAAATAGCCCGCCAATTTCAAACGGGCCATATCCCAACACCCGCAGCGTGGCCAGCTCTCGCCGCCGTTCGGCCAAACCGATCAGCGACGTATTCAAGAGACTAGAAAAAAAGATCACGCCCGCGAACAATGTGAACAAGCCGATGAAAATCCGCTGCATATTGACGAGCGTCTCAGTCAAATTGCGAAGGTTGTCCAGCCGGGCGTTGACCGCTTGCAAGGCGGGCATTTGCTTCAACTGTCGATACAGCTCGTACTTCTCGCCGTTGGCGGAACTGATCTTCAATTGCACGCCCGTCACGACCGTCTCTTCACTAATCAGTCGGCTCAGATATTCCAAATCCGTATACACACCGAGGCCCAGAAAGCTGTCGGAAATCTCGGCGACCTTCAGATCGACCGCTTGTTTCAGTCCCTTGACCGGGATCGCCGTGAACGTGTCACCCGACTCTAAATGCAGAATCTCCGCCAGCTTTCTCGTCATCGCAACACCACTGGTTGGAACGCGGATTGGGTCGGCATTCACATTGCGGGGGATCGTGAGTTTCGCATTCGGAATCAGACCCGTCAGGCCACCTTTGCGACGATAAGGACCGTGAATAAATTCGCACGCCACATCGAGCGTCGGCTCGGCAAAGTCCACGCCGGGCAAACGTCGCGATTCGTTCAGTACGTCTAGGCTGCGCTCCTTTTCGAGTTTCAGATCAATATCGCTACGGCTAATGAGTTCAAACTGAAACGAGATGAGATAACCTGTCGCGTTGTAAAGAATGAAACCGGTAATCATCAGCCCCGCCCCCATTGCAGCGGCGAATAGTCCAACCGCCGTTCGCAACCGATTGCGGATCAGGTTACGAAGCACCATTCGCCAGCCAAAGCTGAAGCGTTTCCAGAGAAAGCCAATCCGCTCCAACCAAACCGTTTTGCCCTGCGTCGGCGGTTTCACCCGCATGGCTTGTGCTGGCTGTAACTTCAACGCCAGTCTGGCCCCGTGAACCGCGCCACCGAGCGAACAGGCCAAGCTAATCACGATGCCAATCAAATAGATCGTCGGTTCAAAACGATTCGGCAAATCGGGAAACTCGAAAATCGTCCGATACAGCCGCGTGACAAACTCCGACATTCCATAACCGCCGAGACAGCCGAGCGTCGCACCTAGCAGTCCAACGGTCGCGGCGAATTTCAGATAGTGGAGAAAAATCTGCGCGTTCGCATAACCCAACCCTTTGAGCGTCCCGATAATCACTTGCTGCTGGTCGATCAACCGCGACATGAGAATGTTCAGCACCAGTGCCGCGACGATCAAAAAGATCGTCGGCATGATCGACGCAAACACGCCCAGCCCGCGAATCTCGTCGGCCAAATAACGACACGGCGGATGATCCTTTTGTGCAATCGTGTTGTAAACGCCATAAGGGTCCAAAATCGCCTCGGCCCGTCGCAACAAAGGGTCGGGATCGTCGCGAACTTCCGGAGAGAGCTTCCCCACGATCTGATTCGCCGCCCCGTCCATATCGAAAACTTCCTCGGCGAAACTCTGCTTCAAATAGAACACGCCAAAGTGCTGGGGGTCGGGCGTGATTGAGCCGGGACCGACCAAGTACACAAACTCGGGACTGACCGCTGTTCCAATAATGAACAACTCCTGCCGCTGATTGTTCAAAATCAAATGAATGATCTGGCCGGGAAACAGTTTATGCTCGCGGGCAAACGCATCGTTCACAATCACTTCATTCCGCCGCGACTCTGTAAAGTAACTTCCCCGCTTGAGAATCAAATCGTTAATCATCGGCTGCCAACGGTCGGGCACCGAGAGAACCTGACCATTGATCGGCTCCCGTACGCGGTCCAGATCGACCGTCACGAAAAATTGAATTCGGGGGCGAATCTCACTAATGCCGGGCAAGGCAATCAGCGCGTCGAGTTCCGCGAGCGGGACTTTTTTTACATCGATCCAAAAATCGGCCAGCCGCCCTTGCGCATAATACTGGGCCTGTTCCATCCGCAGATTGCGATGCGAAATGCGCATGTAGATAAAGCACATCACGCCCACCGCGATGAGACTTGTCGTTGCGAACAGCAAACCCTTCGAGGCGTGCAATTCGCGGAGCAGCTTGCGATCGAGAACGTTCACCAGACGATTTCCTCCGGCGGTTTGGGATGCGGATTGTCGTGCAGTTCGACAATTTCGCCCGACCGTAAGCGAATCACCCGCTCGGCCATTTCCGCAATCGCTCCGTTGTGCGTGATGACGAGAACCGTCTTGCCCAACTTTTGTTGCACGTCGCGCAACAGCCGCAGCACCTTTTTGCCCGTCTCAAAATCGAGGGCACCGGTCGGCTCGTCGCACAGCAGCAGTTCTGGATTTTTGGCCAGGGCACGGGCGATGGCCACCCGTTGTTGCTCTCCGCCGGACAACTGCGATGGAAAATGATCCATCCGATCCGTCAGTCCGACCATCTTCATTACGTCTTCGACGTTCAGCGGATTTTCGCTGATCTCGGTCGAGACCATGACATTTTCGCGGGCAGTCAAATTCGGCACGAGATTATAAAACTGAAAGACAAAGCCAACCGTCGCCCGGCGATACTTGGTCAACTCGCGAGCGTTCGCCCGTGTGAGGTCGCGGTCGCGATAGAAAACCGTTCCGACACTGGGGATGTCGAGTCCGCCGATAATGTTCAGGATCGTCGTTTTGCCGGAGCCGCTCGGCCCGACCATGACGAGAAATTCGCCGGGCATAATATCGACGGTGACATTGCGCAGCACCTCAACATCAAGGTCGCCCATGTGATACGTCTTACCGACGTCGCGCATGCGAATGAGACAATCGTCCTGGCTCATGAGGTAGTTTCAAGGGTGCGGAATCAGGTTGAGTGGGTTGCCCTACGGTCGTAACCGCAAGGCACGCTTCTATTATAACCGAGATGAGTACGATTTGTGGAATGTGAGGGGTGGTCTTCTGCCCGCTTAGCCGCTTCCTCCAGGAAGCGAGTGCAACCACCGGCCAATTCTCACCAAAAAGACCGGAAAAACCGTTTCTCGCCTATGCGGCCTCATTGCGATTTGTCACTCGTCCCCACCACCGCACTCACTCCTCATCCTCAAATTCCAAGTAAAACGAACGCAACTCAGGACAAACCGCCTTCAATCGCTGATACGCCGGTTTGGAACAGCCGCTGATTTGAATGTCCAGCGTCTTCATCTTTCGACCACGGGCGAACTCCACCAAGTGGTCGATTCCCGCGTCGGTGATCTTGCCGTCGTTCTTGAGATGGATGCCCAATTCCATCAAGGCCGGAAATTGTTGTAACACCGCCAAGCCAGCATCTGTTAGCCGAGCGTGATCCTGGATCGTTAATGTTTTGAGCTGCGGCAGTTGAGCGAGTGCGTCGAGCGCATGATCGTCAAAGTTGGCATTTTTGTCGGTGTTGAAATTGACCCTGAATTCCTGGAGGTTTACCAGATTCTTGAGTGCCATCCAATCCGGTCGGTTCAATTGCGAGCTTTCATTTTGATCGTCCAAATCCAAACTCGTCAACTGCGTCAATTTTCCGATTTGAGAAATCGTTTCGTCATCGACCTTAAAGTTTATCAGATATAACTTAAGAACCCCGTTCAACGTCTCCAATGTGTGGCCTTGCGATTTCATAGGCATATATAATCGCAAGCCCTGTAGTGCGGGAAAATGTCGCCGAATCTCTGGTATCGCCGTGTCGGTGATGCACGACCTTTCGAAGCTGAGATAAGCCAGTCGCGGCAGGAACGGCAACGCCCGCAGATGTTCATCGCCAAACTCAGTAGAGTTAATGCTCAGTCCTTCCATCTGCGGCCAGTCGGCAAAACGGCATCCCTCCGGCGAAAACGATAGATTGTGCAAAAATAGATTTCGAAGATATCGAGCTTGCCCCACTTCCCGAATCAATGAATCCGGAACGGTCCATTTCCGCTCGTAGTCTTTTGCGGCTGGTCGTAGAATCAAATGGTTTCGCCGCTGCGGCTGATATTTCAAAGGAACATGTAAAGTTTCCCAAAACCAATTTGCGGGCGTTTCCTTTCCACTGCAATCGTAGGTCACTTCTGGCACTTGCTTTAGCTGTTGGTCAAATCGCTCCTCCGCCCGATTGTCGTCGTACAGGCGTACAAAGAATGTAGTCACGACCGCCACGACGGACATCAGCATCAGTAGATCGCCAATTGTGAACTGAAACAGCCGCGCGCGTCGTCGCCTTCTCCGTTCCCAAAGTCCACCGGCAATCAGAACCAACACCAACCACACGACCAAGTTCGCCGCCAATGTTCCCCAGTGCCAAGTGTCGCAACGATCCATCCGCCACCAATCGGTCCAGTCAAATGGTTTTCCCGCCACCTCGAACTTGATTCGCCAATTGGCAAACGTCCAGGGGCAGCCATAGTTCACTGGATTGCGGCCGAGCGGTTCGTTTTCGTCGTGCAACTCTCCGCCGCAATTGACGATTATACCGACGAACGCAACGCACGCCGCCACCCCATACGTGCTGCGATGCAGTCGATTGAGCAGCTTGATCCAAGTCAGCGGATTACGGGCGAGCATGCCATTCGTCATAACGTCGTTTCACTTCCGTTTGTTCGGCGGGAGTCAATCCGCTCGCTTGAACGTTGCAGCGAAGCACCAAGCGGGGGCAGTCTTTGAGGATTTTACTCACGGCGGGCGCGGTAATTTCCGTCCAGTCGATATTGAGAAGTGTCAGCGACCGCATGTCTTTCACACACTTGGCCGATTCATCGTCGATACTGGCCCCGTAGGTGTGCAGTTCCTTCAAGTTGGGCAAAGCCGCCAAATGTCGATAAGCGTCGCCGGTGATGTCGCTCGCTTGAATGTCAATGACCTGAAGTGACCTCTGTTTACCGATGACAGCCAGATGCTCGTTCGTCAAACTCGAATCCATGCCGTTAAAGTGTTCCAAATTGGGGAGTTGGAGCCGATCAAGAACGCCGGGCGACAAATCGCAGCCGTAAAATTCGAGTGACTTCAAGCGGGGAAGCCGGTTCAAGGCCGCCACCATGTTGGCGTCAATGGTCATCGTATCAAAACCAACTTCCCGAAGTTGGGCGGCGGATTCCAGATGACCGCCGAGAAGAAATTCTTTCGTTTCGGTAGAAAGTGTTACCTGTTCAAGCTGCGGCAATTTGGCAAGTTCGTGATAACCGGCTGGCGTGAGTTTTGTCGCTGTATAAAATGCTACTCTCTTAAGTTCGGGAAGTACACACAGGCACGGGACGTCGGCATCTATAAGGCTTGCGAGAAGATAGATCGGATCCTGGGCATGGATATTAATAGTACGGGAATACACCTCCGTCGCGAACGCATCCTCCGTCTTTTCATCGCCCGCGAGCCAAGCGATCATTTTCTGCCAACGGGTCGGCTCGAACGGAGAACTGCAATAAGTTCGCAATCCTCTGCTATGCAGCAGTTCAAGCGCCGCCAGTCGTTCCCTTCGATCCCGCAGTCCGTTGCCTATCGCGGCAAAGATGACGCACAGGACCGTGATCGCGATCAACGCCGTTCGCAGGCTAAATTGAAAGCGAAATCGGCGACGGGGTCGCGCGGTGGGGTCAAGTTGGTTGGGTGGTGTCACGAGAGTAGAAACGTTTTGGGAATTCCGCTCCTCTTCGAGTCGCTGCTAACCGGGGTGTTGCGCCGCGGCGTGCGGCCGTTGAATTGTGACGAAGTGTCTATTACTTGAGGACGTTGTTTAGCAGGGCCAGCAGCGGGGCGGCGTCGGCACCCGCTTTCGCGGCGTCTTCCCAAACTTGCTTGGCTTCGGCGGGAGAACCTTGCGGATCGACCGCTAAGAAAGCCCCAATAAAGAGCTTGTTCTGCGGCTTCTTATCGAACCATTGATTGGCAATCGTGTTCGCCAAGCCCTTGGGCATGTTTTCGACCGTATAACGCTTGACGGTCGGTCCCAATTTCGTCGCGATAAACCCGGGACCACTTTCGACAATCACCAGCTGCGTCGAACTGCTGATCTCGATCGTGTCGGTCGGCTTCAAACCTGCCATCGCCTTTTTGACCGCCTCCCAATAACCGTTGACATACTCGCGAAGAAGCTCCATGTGTTCGGCCGTGTCGATCTGTTCTTGAGAAACGGCCAGCTTGTGCAATTCGGCCGTTTGCTTCTTGGCCGCCGCCAGGTCGCGACTTCCCAGGCTCGTCTTCATCGCTGCGACCAGCTTGTTGAACTTTTCAATTTGCTGTGGATCGGGTTTCGCCTCCGGCTTTGGTTCGGGTTTCGGTTTAGGTGTGACCGGTTCTGGCTTAGGCTCCGGTTTTACTTCCGGTTCCGGCTTAGGCATCACCGGCTCTGGTTTTGGTTTCGGGACGACTGGTTCTGGTTTGGTTTCGGGCTTCGGGACATCGGGATTGTTGAGGTCCGGTTTGTGTTCCGGATGGGTCGTGTCGGCTGGGTCTGGTTCGTGTTTCGGTTCCGGCTTGTGCTTGTTTTCGGTGCCTGGCGGGAGATGTTTGTCGCCGCCAGCGTGATGGGCGACCGCGTTGGGATCGTCGGCCTTGTCTTTATTCAAATAGGCGGGGACGGCAACTGCGGTGGCAATCAAGAGCAACGCCACGCCGCCAATCGCAATGAACGTCAACGAGTTATCCTTGCCCTTCGCGCGAACAATCCGCCGAGAACGGGACGCTGGTGAACCCAATTCATGCAGCAAGTCACCCTGTGCAGCGGATGTAGCGACCGACGCAGGCGCGTAAGTCGTTCCAAAGCCTTGCGCCGCCTGAGCGGCCGGAATCGGAAATCCTCCGAGAGCAACCATTGACGGGCCAGAGGAAATCGGAACTCCGCCTGGAAACGACATAGCGACCGGTGCCATCGGGTCGGGAATGGTCGGTGCGACGGGAATCGCCTGAGCCACTGGGACGACAGGCTGCGCCCCTGGCATTTCGTCCCACGGCATCGGGCCGGTCTCTTGGCTCTTGAACAAATCGGCAAAGCCGTGCGAATCTCCGCCCGTCGGTGCGGCGGGATACGCACCATATTGAACGGCCGGAAGCCCTGGCTGCGGATAGACCGCTTGCGGATATTGTAGTGGCGGATATTGCGGTTGGGGAAAAGCTGGTTGCGGATATTGTGGTTGAGGAAACGGCTGTTGAGGATAGCCCTGCGGTAGCTCGGTCTGTTGCGGCGCATAACCCGGCTGATAGGGAGCAGCCGGTTGGGGGAATTGCTGCTGCGGAAATATCGGTTGAGCTTGTTGCGGGTACGTCGGTTGAACAGGTTGCGGATAGGGCGGCTGAGCTTGAGCATACTGCGGTCCGACCGGCAGGGGAAATACCGGACCGGTTGGAATTGTCGCAGCGGGAGAAGTCGGCAAAACGGGTGAGGCAACTGCCATTGCGGCCGCAGGAAACATTGGCCCAGGTGCGGCCGTTGGAAACACTGGCGCGGGAGAGAGTTGCGGTCCGTTCGTGGTGGTCGTCCTCAAAGCCAAATCATACTCCGCCTTGAGAACCAGATTCGACAAACAGTTTTTCGCGGTGCGGATCTCGTCCAGCAATTTCGACCACGCGCCCGCGTTCTCGCCGGGCCGAATTGCTCGCACCTTGGCCATGACTTCGTCTGCCGCCCGAGCAATGGTCTGTGGGTTGTTTTCCAACGCGGAAAGGCCAAGCAAGCGATAGTGATCCAGCGAAGTTCCGTCGTCGGAAATTCCCAACCAGTCGCGATAAGGATTAAAAGATACGGTTGCCACGAATTCACACTCCGAAATTGGCACTGGTACGGCCAGAAATTGGCACTGGCACAACCAGCGGCAGACAGGGATCGAACACCACACAAAAACGGCGATGGGGGATCGCTTCTTGGCGAAAACCATCCGCGCGTTCTCGAACACTTGTGGAAAGTTGCCAATCGGCACACATTCTACAATTCAGTCGGTAGCCAAAAGAACCTAAACCCGGCTTAGGTGGGATAGTTCCGGAAAAAGTGCCTGGGTCCAAGAAGCGAATCGTCGCTTTTCAACCAAACTATTCCGGATCGGTGGGCGGCTTGAACCGTGTTTCAGGCTCTAACCTCTTATTCTCGCCTCATTTAGCATTCATTGCAAGCCAAACGGTCGCTCTCGATTTGGCTGGGGTAAGCGTCTCGAAAGTAGGTGCAAAATTTGCTCTACTACACAGGTGCGGGCAGAATGGGGGGATTTCACACGTTTCACGGGAGATCGAGCCATGAA
>JAYUFG010000327.1:0-12268 GCA_043738845.1 Planctomycetaceae bacterium | reverse complement strand
CGGAAAAATCGACTTTCGCGTTTTGAGTGTTCAATTTTCGCACATGCGTTTCCCCGGCGTTTTTTGATGCTAGCAAAGATGTGTTAAGATCAATGGGCCGAGCCAGTGGCACACCATCCGTCAATTAAGCTGTGACGAAGCACTTGTCGAGATACGGCACCGGACCGAACGGTGGCCGAACTTTGCCATCGCAGCGACGGTGCAATCTATGCTCAACAATTGCCACGTCCTACATTCTTTCGCTCGTTGACACTTCGGGACGCTCTTCGACATTTTGTGAGCGGAGAACCGGGAATGGAATTTTTGTCAAGCCCTTTATGGCGAGAAAAAAATACTTTGCAGGGTCAAAAAAAATCACCCTTTGTCATCGGCGACGCGAAGTTTATAATGAACCCTCACGAGCCAAATGTTGCTCGTCATTTCTTCGCTTTTCGCCCTTTCAAAATCATCAGCCCGGATAAGGAACCCTCGCCGTGCTGTCCGTTCGTCCTAAAGTTGCTGAATTGGTGTTTCAAGTTTTCGGCCGCGGTTTGCATCCGGAATTGTTCGAGACCCATGCCACCCGCACGCTGCGCCGCAGTGAGAATAATGTGGCGACCGTGCAGATCACGAACACAGGCCACGTTGTCACTTGGCAACGGGATGGGCTGACGATTACCGAGGTCGCGGCGGCCGCCCATCAGCAACTTCCCAAGCGGCGGCGGTTGATCAACTATAAGCTCAAGGGAAGCCGTCAGGATCGGCTCACGACCAAAGGGGGTTGTCGCTATCAGATGAGTTTTCAACTCGAAACGGCCGTCGATCCGAGCGTGTTTTGGTCATTTCAAAATGAATTGGCCCACGATGGAGAACGGGCGGGGCTGCTCCATAAGTTTGAGGCCAGCGGTCGAATCAATCTCGGTGCTTTGAGTTACATCAACATCGAAACCCGCCAAAAAAGCCTGATGATTCAGGCCTTTCACACGTTTCCGGACGATTATGCGATTGTGAAATCGCAATCGCTGTTTGAAATGCCGTGAAATTGTCGTTGGCAATGCTGTCGCTGTTGAATTGATGTCGGATTTTTACAGCGTAATTAACCTATAGTGTAATGAACTCTGCCAAAGCTTCGTTGAAGACGTGCGGATTTTCCAGCGGAGCCATGTGACCGACGCCCGGCATTTGCAGCCAGGCCGAGTCGGGAATCGCTTCGGAAATGAATCGCATCTCCTCCGGTGTTGCGATCGCGTCGTGTTCGCCCACGACGATCAACGTCGGAACGTCAATCTTTTCGAGTTGATCGAGAAAGTTCTCGCGCACCGCCATGCCTCGCGCGGCGGCGGCGATTCCTTCCACCGGAGACGTTTGCATGACCCGTCGGGTCGCGGCGACAATTTCCGGTTGACCGGCCAAGGTCGCATCCGAAAACAGACGGGGCATCATCGACGCCACGACAAATTCGGATCCTTCCAACACGACTCGCTGGGCCAATTTCAAACGCTGGGCGGCCGCCTCGGGAGAATCGCCGATGGCCCGCGTGTCGCATTGGACCAGTGCCCTCAATTTTTGCGGGTGCCGTTTCCAAAATTGCCAACCGACGTACCCGCCCATCGACAATCCGCAAAAAATGACCGGCTCGGTCACGTGCAGTGCGTCGAGCAGTTGGGCCAAGTCATCAGCCATTTGTTCCATCGTGACCGTTCCCGTCGTCACGTCGCTGCGGCCAAATCCCCGCAGGTCAGGCACAATCACTCGCTCATGCTCGGCGAAGTAATCAATTTGCCCCTGCCACATTGAGTGGTCGAGCGGAAATCCATGCACGAATAGGATCGGGATCCCACCAGACCCGCGATCCAGCACACTGAGTTGAATATCTCCGACAGGTACCGCTTTCATAGGATTCTCCTTAGCGAAAGTCTCTGAGTGATTTTTATTGGTGATTTGAAATTGAATCTGAATCTCTTGCTTCCCCTGCGTACACCCGAGTTCCGTTACCTTTAGTATCCGGATTCGAGTGCCTCAGCGTCAAGGATTTTGCGAAAATCGCTCGGACCTTACTGGAGAAAATGATTTTGGGTATTCTGTTCGCATGGCCAGTTTTCAACCATGTTCGTTCGAGATTTGCAGTGTGCCGGACAATGAATTGGATAAATTGCAATCGTTCCTCGCGAAAATTCAGAGCTTTACCAGCGGGCACGAAAGGTTTTCCGGATTGGAGAACTGGGTGGAGGCCCGCGTAAACGAGATGCTCGTCGGTGCGTGTCGTTGGAGAATTCTGCTGGGAAACGTGGGTGTCGTTTGGCCGCCTGTATTGGATTCCATTCGTTTGAAGAATGAGATACGGACTCCTCACGCCGATGTGACCATGGACCAAATCGCGGTTGCGCTATTGAAACAAGCTATTGCCGAATGCGATCAAAATGCGCCGCGATTGATGCAGACGCTCGTTCCGATCAACATGCCGCAAATTCAAAACTGGTTCGAGCAAGTCGGTTTTCGTCAATTCGCCGAACGGGTGGAGATGGCTTGCGATACACGAACGCATTTGGCCGACGTCGTCAAATCGCCGCTAACCTACGAATCGATTGCGAATGAAAATCAATCGCGATTTCAACGGGTCTTTGCCCAGACCTTCATCGACAGCCTGGATCAAGCCCCGGACTCGTACTCCGGCGACCTGGAACAAGTCTGGGCAACGTATCGTGACGCGGGTGTTTTTCGTCCTGAGCATTGGCTGATCGCCCGGCATGAAAGTCGGGATGTTGGGTGTCTCATCGTGACCGACGATCCGCGCAGTGGTTATTGTGAGTTGACCTATTTGGGCTTAGCTCCTGAGTTTCGCGGACAGGGCTGGGGCTGGCTCCTCACGCATCAGGCACAACACCTCGCGCGCGCGGTGGGTCGAGACACCCTTCAGGTGGCGGTGGCAGCGCAAAACGCGCCCGCATTGAAAACGTATACTCGTGTGGGCTTTGTGGAGGTCGCGCGGCGCATGGTCCTGGTCCTAAAAAACGACTGACCGCTCGGCATTGGGTGCTTTCATTGGTATCTAGCTCGCCGTTCTACAGCAGGCCCACGGCAAAATATCGTCGAAAAATTGCTCGTTCGTCAAATCTGGTCAAATCGACAGAACCCGATCCTTGTTGAGATTTTCATTGTCAGGTAAAATTGAAGATGAAAATGAGCGGGCCAATGGCGGCAAGCCGTTGGTGGTCCGGCTTTTTACTGCCGTGCAGCTTTGTGCAGATCGTTGTTGAGTTCCGTCGTCAATCGCGGGAATTTGCGGACCTCCCATTTTAATCTTTGCTCGGCCGTGGGACGGCTGCGTGCCAAGGAACATTCGCCAAGGAACATTCATGGAACCGTCCGAGCCAGAAGGACCGCAAGAAATCGCCCTCGTCGGCGAACTGACCGACAACGAAAGCGACATCACCGAAAAGCTGCTGGGAGTGCGACCGGGAGGCGAGTGTATTTTGTACATCGACTCGCCCGGCGGAAGTCCGTACTGCGCAATTTCCGTGATGACACTCATTCTACTGCGGGGCATTCGTGCCACGGCGGTTGTCACGGGCGAATGTTCTTCGGCCACTCTGTGGCCCTTTGCGGCTTGTTCCCGCCGGATTGTCACCCCCTACAGCGTGTTTCTCTTTCATCCGATGAAGTGGCAAAGTGAAGAGCATGTCGGCTTGGCCGAGGCGGCCGAATGGGCCCGCCACTTTGGCAAGCTGGAAGGGGACATGGACCAACTCCTGGCCGATTTGCTGAACGTTCCGCTCAAGAACATGGCAAATTGGATCAGTCCCGGCCGTTATGTTTCCGGTCCGGAGCTTGCCGAAGCTGGCTTGGCAGAACTGGTCGAGCTAAAGGCCCTGCGAGACTTCAACCTGAACGGTGCCCCGCTGGGCGTGAAACCGCCGAAGACTCGCGCGAAGGTGTAGTGCCTGCAATTTTGTTCCTTCGCCGCCCAGAGCGACCGTCCGAGACCCGTGGTCGGCGGGAGAAATTTGCCAAACCACATTGGGCAAATGAATTGTCCTTTCGCGTTGCGCCGGTTACACTATTGCTTTTGACAACCGGCCCGCCCGACTGCCCCCACAAGGCTCGACTGACGCCTAAAGGAACTTGGTTATGGCTCAAGAAGCCCGTCTCATCCTGGATGGAAAAGAGTTTTCGCTCCCCTGTGTGGTCGGATCCGAGGGCGAACACGCCGTTGACATTTCCAAGCTTCGCGCTCAGACCGGCTATATCACACTCGACGAGGGTTACGGCAATACTGGCTCGACGACCAGTGCGATCACGTTTCTCGACGGAGAGTTGGGAATCTTGCGTTATCGCGGATATCCCATTCAAGAACTGTGCCAGACGTGCGACTTTGTTGAGGTGAGCTATCTGCTGATTTACGGCGAGTTGCCCAATGAGAAACAGCTCAAGCATTTTCGCGAGTCGCTCCGCCGGCACACGATGATCCACGAGGACATGCGTTCGTTCTATCAAGGCTTTCCTCGCAATGCGCATCCGATGGCGATCTTGGGTTCGGTCGTCGGTGCCCTGTCCACTTTTTATCAAGACTCACTGGACCCGCACGACCCGCGTCAGGTGGAAATCAGCGTGCATCGCTTGCTGGCGAAGTTGCCGACGATTGCTGCGTATAGTTTTAAGAAGTCATGCGGTCAGCCTTTCATCTATCCGAAGAACAAGTTCAACTATGTCGAGAACTTTTTGAACATGATGTTCGCCGTGCCGAGCGAAGACTACAATCTCGAACCCGACTTCGTCGAAGCGTTGAATTTGTTATTGATCGTCCACGCCGACCATGAGCAAAATTGCAGCACCTCGACCGTGCGGATGGTCGGCTCGGCCGATTCGAATTTGTTCGCCTCGGTTTCGGCCGGGATTAGTGCCCTGTGGGGACCGCTGCACGGTGGTGCCAATCAAGCCTGTGTCGAAATGCTCGAAGCGATTATTGCCGACGGCGGAAATGTCAAAAAGTACGTCGAAAAGGCCAAAAATAAGGAAAAAGGCTTCCGCCTTATGGGCTTTGGCCACCGCGTTTACAAAAACTTTGACCCGCGGGCGACGATCATCAAAGCCATGTGCGACCGTCTTTTGCACAAACGAAAAATTCAAGACCCAATTTTCGACATTGCGCAGGAACTCGAAAGCGTCGCCTTGCACGATCCTTATTTTGTTGAACGCAAACTTTATCCCAACGTCGATTTTTATTCGGGCGTGATCTACCGGGCACTCGGCATTCCCGTGCAGATGTTTACGGTCCTGTTCGCGATGGGCCGCCTGCCCGGCTGGATCGCCCATTGGATGGAAATGCACACGGGCGGTCCGTCGAAAATCTGTCGCCCACGACAAATCTACACCGGTGCGAAAGAGCGGTCGTTTTTGCCGCTGGAGAAAAGGTAGCCCATCACAAATTCTACGCTGGATTGTTGTCGCCGGGCGACGGGTGGGACAGTTTGTGAGTGAATTTGCAACCGATAAGTAGTTTCCGCTCTCCGGACCACTGGTTTGGGCATCCGTTTTTTGGCGAATTATTGGGATAATTCGTCAACTCTCCGTCTACAAAGCGGAACTGGAGCAAGCACCAGAAATAAATCTTCCTATAGGACGGCCTTCCAAAGCCGTCTGGACGGGCGAAGAAGTCCAGCCTACGGGGAGATAAAAACTTGCGTGCTGCCTTAGACCACACTCACGTTGAACGTTTCACGGGACAAACTATTTCCCCTTGCCCGCTGGCGCAACACTGCGAAGTTGCGGGGTCTCTTTGGCGGCCTCGATTTTCTTGATTCCCGCGATCAAATTCGCGATTTTCACTCTCTTCGCGTCGTCGGGAAAATCCTCCTTGCGACACGTTTCAACCAATTCGCGCAGTTCGGGCAAAAACTCGTGCGCGTTGGTACCATACAAGGCAAGGCTGTTCATAATCTCACCCATCCGGTCTTGACTACCCCAAGGGTTTTGATGCTTGGCGTAGTTGACTCCGACACGAAGTCCCTCTTTAATATGATGCTCGGCCAGGAGTTTTAAGCCAGCCAATCGAATTTCATCGGCCCACATTTCACCGGTCGGAGCATACTTGTTGGTCGCCCGTAAAATGTCGGGCCACAAACCGTCGAGTTCTTTCTCGCTCAGTTTGGAAAACATCGTGCGGATCTGTCCTCGCATGAGACCGTCGTCAATCGCCAGCAATTTTTTGATCGACGGGATCAACAGATTTCGGTCCACTCCGTCGATCGAATCGACAAGTAGGCCGTGCGGCGGCATGTCGTCGATCCCTTCACCGGCAAACAGGGCTTGCCCGACATATCGGCGGACGGTCTCGCGGGGTTCATTCGGCGTCCCGGCCAGAACGATTTTCAACATGTCGGGAATCGCCTTTCGAGCCGGGGCACCAATGGCGGCCAAAGTCGCCGACGCACGAATTTGCAACCACTGGTCGGGCTTAGCAAGCTGCGCGATCAGTGCATCGACCGCTGGCGCACTCGCCGGTCCCAGACGTTCCAACGCCTGACAAGCACCGTACACGCGATAGATGTTCTTGTCCTCCAGCATTGCGATGAGTTCCGGCACGACCTTCAACGGCTTCTTGCCAATTGCTATCGCCGCGCGATCCCGCACGGTCGGCGACCAGCTTCCCAGATTCTCCAGCAGCTCGTCGCTTTTTTTGATGTCATACGTGTCGCGAATCGTGGAGGGATCAAAATATCTGCCGCTGTCGATGACCGTTTGAAGTTCCTTACCAGTTAGCACATTGGCGGGCTTGATCCCTTTTCCAGTGCAATACAAATGTTGCTTAGGCAACGAATAGGTCAGCAGAAAACTGCCGGTCATGTCGTCGCCGTTATACGAATCGTCGTCGCCCGCACCTCCTTGATACAAAAAGCTGCCGTCCCAGCGGCGGGCTAGGTCGTAGAACCACCGCTGTTCCTTCAAGTGCGCGGCGACCGCTTCATTCCCACTGCGGGCCGCGCCGAGCGGTCCCCACATGTAGCTGAAAAAATTGCCCGTGTGCCCCATCTCTCGCTCGGCGTAGGCGGCGGTCGTGGTTCGCGAATAGAACTGGGTCGCCGGTTTGTTGCCCAGGATGTCGAAGATGATCGCCGCCTGGGCATTCTTGCCATTGTTGTCATGGACATAGAAGGCGGGGGCATGATCGCCGTAGGGCAGACTCCCCTTGTTGACAAAAAACGAGTAAAAGTGGCTTGATCGCTCGACCGCTTCCGCAACGGGCGGATCGTTCACGCCACACTTCTGCGCCAAGACCAACGACATCCAACAACCGAGTGCCGCTTGATTGATCGCACCATATCCTCCGAGAGTGCCACGATTCGCCATGCCATGTCCCCATAGCCCGACCGGTGTTTGCCCATCGGCCAGCATCCGCGAATACTCCTTAATCGCTGGAAGGACATAATCATCATGCGTGGCCAAGAAGTATTCCGTGAGAAACAAGTTCGAGAATCCCAAGTCCCACGTACTCATGTCGATGCTAGTGATTCGTTTTAGTTTGAGGTCCGAGCGGCCAATCTCATGCGCGAATTTTTTGAGCTTTGGTAGCACCTCGGGCCGTCCCGTCGCCAGGAGTCCGAGCGCGTTAATCTTCCCGATGAAATCGTTGTTGAGGTCTCTCTTGGATAGAGTTTCGTAAGCCCTGTCCGCGATCAGTGCAGACTTGGGACAATCGAACGGAGAGGAGTCGGTGTATTCGCCCATCGCCTTCAACTTCAAAACCACCGTTTCCGTTTTTCCATTCCGCCATCGGTTCAATTGCAACTGCCCTCTTCGCTCTCCATTTGTAATCGCCGTCCCCAATGCGATCCGTGCGTCGCGCTGAAACAGGTGGTCTTGCAGACCGACGATCACGTCGCCCTCTTTCAGGACGCCGTCGGCGGGTGAACCTTTTTCAACCTTGGTAATCAAAATTTGCCGGGCTTTCGATGTTGATAATTCCCAGCCAAACATCCAGCCCCGCGCACCGGTCGGACCAAGGTTCCAATCATGGCGGTCATCTTTCTTGCCACCTTGGGTGAGGTCGGGAACGGGCGGCGGCTCGTCGGCAAAACTGCAATTCGTGACACCCATGCCGACGCCCCACATCATCGCAGAAATCAGCCCCCGTTTCAGCAGCGACGCGGCTTTCCTCGCACGGCCCATTTTGCAGAACGAATTCATCGGCGTGTCTCCTGTTATTCACTCAACCAGCGTTCATCGATAAAATCCCGGTCGATCACGAAGGGTAAACCATCCTATCATACGTTACGTTGGCTGCTCCGCTCGCGGACTCTGACCACACAAAAATATATCAGCACAACGACCGCGATGCAAAGATTTCCCACAATCCACATAACCAACGTCGGATTATGGGCATAGAACCCCGCTAGATTGTCGTGGTTCATCGCAGGGAAAAACACCAGCCAACCGAGATGATTCCCTATCGCGATCGATTGCATGAGAAGCGGCCTCTTCAAGAGAAACCGACCGCTGATTGCCAAGTAAATCCAACCGATCCACACGATGTACCCAGAGAGCGACAATGCACAAACACCCAACGATAACAACGCGTCGCTCATTGTGTACTGATAACGAGGCTGGAAAATTCCCAGCGGAGTTAAAATCAAGACCCACGCGAACGCAGCAAAAAAACAACCACCCAAAAACTGCACTGCCGACAACAATCTGAACGCGAGCATGGTCTTCTCCCACTTGATCAAAGCGATGTTCCCTTGTGGCTCATACATCCATTTAACCGCAATCCGTCGAGATCAATAACATCCCACGAATTTCCCCGGTTCGATAAAACCCCCTCTGTCCGCCGGGTGCCAAAGGCTATGCCAGTGCGAATTCCCGGAGGGTTGTCGCGTGTACAGCACTGGCAGAGCCAGTGGAAAACATGGACGAGATTATTCGGCGGGCAAATCGGCGGGGGCCGACGATGGGGCCTCATGGGTGTTCTGCAACCGCACGGTGAGACCGGCGTCTCGCATCGTGACGAAAATGCGATTGGGGAAGAGCCCCAACGCCACGACCAGGGCTGCACAAAAGGCCGCGCAAATGTACGCACCGGACGTTCCCTGGGCAGGCAACTTTTTGAGAGGCGGCTTAAAGTACATTACGGCAATCAAGCGTAAGTAATAGGCTGCCGAGATCGCCGCATTCAGCACGCCGACAATCGCCAAGATCACAAACCACACGCGAATGTTCGAGGCACCGGCAGAATTGGAAACATTCAGACTAATCGCTCCGCCGAATAAGGCAAGTTTTCCCCAAAAACCAGCGAGTGGCGGAATCCCCGCCAGACTGAACAGACAAATCGACAAAGCTGCTGCCAAGCCGGGATGCGACTTCACCAAGCCAGCGAGTTCTTCCACTCGTTCGACTTCGTGCTTTCGCTTTCCCAAAAAAGTGATTGCGGCGAACAGACCAAGCGTTGCAACAGCATACACGACGACGTACAACAGGGTCGCCGAAAATCCGTCCATGAATTGCGTGCTGGGGCTCGCTCCTGACGTGACCAATTCATTTCGCGCGGCGAAGCCGACCGCCAACCCGACGAGCAAGTATCCGCCGTGGGCAATCGACGAATAGGCCATCAGCCGCCGCAGGTGATCCTGCCACAGGGCCATTACGTTGCCGAACGTCATCGTCACCAGGGCCAGTCCCAGACAAAGCTGCCACAAGATGCGTTGCATTTCCACATTTGGCAAAACCGTCGCCATAATCCGAACGAGCGCGGCAATCGCCGCCACCTTCGGCAACGTCGCGAGGAAACCTGCGCAGGGATGGCTGGTCCCTTGATAAACGTCCGGTGCATAAAAGTGAAACGGCACGACAGTCAATCGAAATGCCAACCCGGCAAACGTCAGCAGCGAGCCAAGGCGAATGGCCATTTGCACATGGTCGGGCACTGGACTTCCACCGGCAGCGTGATGCAAATCGCTCAGTCGGGTTGAGCCAGCCGCACCGTACAGAAAACTAAATCCGTACAACAGCACGGCGGATGACAAAATACTGAGAAAGAAATACTTCGCGCCCGACTCTTGGGCCGGTCCATTTCGCTTGGCCAAAAAGAGCAGCACGTAAGTCGGAATCGAGATCAATTCGAGACCCAAAAACAACATCACGAGTTCGTTCGCCGTCGCGACCAACATCAATCCAGCCAAGGCCATGAGGAGTGAACCGGTGAACTCCGGTGATTCGTCCTCTGCATGTCGCCATGAGAGCAACAGCAACAACCCACCCAAGAGCAACACGACCCAGCGCACCAAATGGCCAAAGAGATCGACGGAAAACGGACCATTCATCCGCACGATAAAATGGGGATGAAAAACCCCCAACGCCCCATCCTGTCGGGCCATGCAAACGCAAGCCACCGCCAAGGCTCCCAAACCGACCCAGGTCAAACCCCGTTTTAGGGCAGGAAAAGCACCGGCAATATAAATCCAGGTCGCCGCCGCAATCAGCACCATTTCGGGCACGATCAGGCTGATCGTCTCAGACGACATATACGCGATATTCGCATTCACATCAGGCACGGCGAATTACTCCCCACTCTGGTTTTGTTCTTGGGTACTTTTTTCAGCGACGCCTTCAACCTTGGTCACCGCTCTCGTCGTCTTGTCCGATGGCTTCGCCTGAGCATCCAGTTGTTCCGCCGCGCGGGCCATGCTCGCCTGGATCGCAGGACTCATCTTTTCGCGGAAGTATTCCGGCTGCAAACCGATCCAGAACATGAAGACGATCAACGGCGCCAAGGCGGCGAACTCCCGCAGCGACAGGTCGCGAACGGCGGAATGACTAGGTGCATGGGCCGAATGGCTGTGCGAATGCAACGACTGGCTCGGTGAAGAATGTCCGTCAGCATGTGACGAAGTTGATTCGTGGGTTCCGTGAGAATGCTCAACGGCGGGAGCGGGACTATGTTCGCCTGGCTCTTTCAACGGGCCGAAGAAAACTCGCTGGACGAGCCACAGCATATACCATGCTCCCAACACGACGCCCGACACGGACAACACGGCGATCAACTTAAATTGCCACGCCCATTCGATAGGCGGATTATGAAAGCCACGTTGGAACACCCCGCTCAAAATGAAGAACTCGCCGACGAAACCGTTCAAGCCCGGCAGTCCAATCGACGACATCGTGAATAGCACCATCATCGCGGCGAGGCGGGGCATTCTCGCAGCCAGTCCCCCGAACGCCGAAATCTGCCGCGTGTGATACCGTTCATAGATCATCCCGACGACGGCGAAAAGTCCGCCGGTCGAGAGTCCGTGATTGATCATTTGCAGCACGCCCCCTTCGACGCCCAGTTTATTCAGCGAGAAAATTCCCAACATGCAAAAACCGAGATGGCTCACGCTCGAATAGGCGATCAATCGTTTGATGTCGGACTGGGCCAAGGCGACGAGTGCTCCGTA
The DNA here is from genome assembly GCA_043738845.1 of Planctomycetaceae bacterium. Lineage (GTDB taxonomy): Bacteria > Planctomycetota > Planctomycetia > Pirellulales > DASRSE01 > DASRSE01. The sequence continues at coordinate 860 of JAYUFG010000327.1, read as the reverse complement.
GACGATACCCGCCACGGAAAGCCACAACATATAAGGGGCCAACGCGGCCGAGGCGACCGGCAACATCGGCAGACTGAACCGCAGAAAACCATACGTGCCGATTTTCAGCAAGATGCCTGCCAGGATCACGCTACCCGCCGTTGGTGCTTGCACGTGTGCCAGCGGAAGCCACGTATGCAGCGGGAACAGCGGCACTTTGATCGCAAACCCGGCGAACAGGGCGAGGAAAATCAATATCTGCAAATCAATCGAGCAACAGCCGAGCGAGACCGACTGCATGATCGGGTGAGCCTCCAGCCCCTTCGTCAATTCGGCAATCGAGAACGTCACGTGCGGCGTCGCCCGGTCGGCCGGATGGTTGTAAACCCAGAGGACAATCGCGAGCAAACCAAGAAACGTGAGGACGCTGCCCGCCAAGGTGAAGAGAAAGAACTTCACGGCCGCGTATCGCCGCTCTTCACTGCCCCAAATGCCAATCAGGAAAAACAACGGAATGAGGGTGAACTCAAAGAAGACATAAAACAGCAAAATATCGCGGGCAGAAAACACGCCGAGCATTCCCGTCTCAAGCAACAGGAGCAACGCAAAAAATCCGGCCGAGCCTTCTTTGATCGCTTCCCAACTAACCAGAATCGCCGTGATCGTCAACAGTGCTGAGAGGCCGAACATCCACACACTGAGACCATCCAAACCCAAACTAAATTGCACATCGACGCTAGGTTGCGAGAGCCAAGTGTGGGTTGAATCGGCGAAGACGCCGGTCCCGCCGGGGAATTGAAAGACGAGATAGCCCACCAGAGCGAGCGTCAGGAGTGATGTGACCAAGGCGGCCATCCGCGCTGCACAGCGACCGCCGGGCG
>JAYUFG010000326.1:0-4632 GCA_043738845.1 Planctomycetaceae bacterium | reverse complement strand
GAGGAAAAAGATCGCAAGGCCAATTTGAAGGACATTCCGGAAACGGCGTTCCCGAAGCCGGGTGCCCTACCGCAAATTCCAGGTGGCACGAAAGGGCTCGCCCTCGTCGCACCACCTGCGCCTCCGAAGGAATCTCCTCCGGAATGAGTTGGGACATTTTCAGCACGACGTAACAATTATGACGTGTTGAAATGGATTCGCTCCGTAAATCACAACGGACGGCCTCGCACAGTGCGACGGTCGTCCGTTGTTTTTTTGAATGGGCTGCATTTGGGCGTTGTCAATCAATTCTCTTTTTCGCTCGGGGGCTACAGGGTTTGTTGAATGGAGGGCGGGGCAACCTTCTTCTTCACCAGCCGCCTACCCGTCGTGGACTTCACATCGGCCAGCTTGCGACCATTGGACGTTTTTGGCGAGCTAAGGGATAATCCCGAAATAACTTCCCGATATCACATTTGATGCGCCCCTGCGGCCATTTCGGTTTCGCCTCGCTCCGCTGCGCGTCGCTGCTAACCTAAGATCGCAAAATCGGGAAGTTATTTCGGGACTGTTCCTAAATCGCCAACGTTGGAACAAGACCGAATGATCCGGCCCAAAAGTTGTTCCGGCATTTGACAGCCGTGAAACCCGCGCCGCTCGTTAAACGTTCCGGCGACACGGGAGAAATACCACGTGTCGGAATCGGCCTCAAAACTTTCCGGAATATCCTGCGGACGCAAAATCCACGTGTCGTCGGGCAAGCGACCCGCTCCGTTCGCCCGTTTGTCGCCATACTACCAACTGTTGAGCAGACGGAGTTCGCACCTGGGGATCGGCCACGTTAAACGTATGGTTCGCCGGATCCTTTACAAAGTAAAACAGATGAGCATGCGACCGCGTGAATTTGTACTTGCAGTTTACGCCGAACGTGTAGTACCAAATGACTCAACTGCGGCAGGTCAACTTCAAATCGTTTTGCAAGAATCAATTTGAATTCGGCCGCGTACTCATCGCCGATTGCGACCCAAAATGTGCCGTTCGGTTTGAGAACGCGCGAGACTTCGCCCATACATTCCCGCGTCCAGTTGAGATAATCCTCGTACGGCTTTTTCCTGATAGACGTCGTACTCGTAATTGATATTGATATTGAACGGCGGCGGATCAGCAAACGCGAGATCAACGGGACCCAGTGACCAGTTGCTGGAGCAGTTGGACGCAATCCCCGGTATGAATTTTGTTTTCGGCGAGCGGCACGCGAAACCTCTTGAATCGAAATCGTATTTTCGACCCATGATGAGCGTACCGCGACGTTTCTACAAGCGGGACAAGTTACAGCGGTGAGATCACCACGCCAGCAACGCGATGACCGAAGCCATCGTCAGGAGAATCGCCACGAAGGCGTACCGTATAAGCCCCTTTGATTGAAATCGGGGCGTCGAGGACTGCGTACTATTCGGCAGCAGTGAATCTGCCACCGCTCGCCGCGCTCGGTCGAGAGGCGTGTCGTTGTCCGAGCGGCGAGTTTTGGTCGTGGTGAATCGACGAAGGGGCGCAATCATAGCCACACAACTTCCCTGTAACGCTATTACGGAAATTCGCGATTCTGTTATTCCACTCGATTACACTCCGATTCGATTTAACTCCGCCATCCGCTCACGCATTGCCGGTTGATGATCGAGTAAGCCAGCAATCCGTTGCCAGTCGAGATGTTCCGGACCAAGGGCTTCCAAAATCGTTTGAGCCAACTCCCAATCTTCTTCCGAATTGATCGTCAGGCGAACATCGTCTCGATCCAATTCCGGCGGGGTCGGAATCAATCGCAAATTAAATTTTTCAGGATGTGAAAAAATGTAGCGAGTGACTTGCTCGCGGTCGGCAGTGTGTTTCGCGTCGCGGTCGGCTTTGCGTAACGCCTTCGCCGTAAACCATTCGGCAAACACGCCCAGTTGTGAAAGGATGGTCGCCTTACCACTGCGGGCACAATAGCCAATGTAATCGCTCGTGGGATGAGCGTCCGCCGTCGAGATCAAGCGATCAATCAGCACTGGATCGAGAAACGGATAGGCCACGTTGATGTGGACTGCGCTCTCCGCAGGAAATCGCTCCAGGGCCGCAGCAGTCCGAGACAACTCGTCCGCTTGGCTTCCGTGGAACACGGGAACATCGCCGGGCACCAGTTCCGCCAAGCGACGATCTTCGATCGAGTCGGCCATGACGACGATCACACCGTTCAACCGCTGACAGTCGGTCGTGCGACGCACAACCCATTCCAAAAGAGACTTGCCACCAAACTGACGAGCAAGTTTGTTGCGAATGGCATCTTGCCCTGAACCGATTTGTATAACTCCCAATGTTTCTAACATTCGGCCTCCTCGAAGATCCTGTTGCCGATCCGACGGACGTTCCAACGTCCGAACCGTTCCACAGCTTTTGTCAATCTATCATTGTCGCGAGAGTCTGGTCAAGCAACGCTTATGATAAGTATTCGTCGTGCTAGCATTGCAATTGCTGGGGCGATGTCAATTCGCGCAGAATGCAAAGGCTGCGATGTTCGCGACTGGGTGTCTTAGATTCCCAAGGCGGAATAGATTCTCGCGTCCGCCAATGTATCGGCAATTAGGGACGCCCCACTGAAGTCGTGAGTGCGACTATGTCCCGATGGAACCGCGACCGCATACGCACCGGCCACCACCGCCGCCCGACAGCCATTTTGACTATCTTCCAAAACCATGATTTCGGCGGGCGAAATCTGCATTTTGCCCGCCGCCGTGAGATAAATCTCCGGATGCGGCTTGCCGTCTGTTACCTCATCACCACAGACGAGAAAATCAAACCGTGCTTCCCAGCCCAACCGCCCCAGAACATTTTTGGCGAAATGGCGATGGCTGCTGGTAGCGATGGCCTTGGGAACTTGGGCATTCTCAAGTGCTTGCAATAACGCCACTGCGCCGGGCATCGGGGCCAGTCGTGTGACGAGCAAGTCCTCAAAAATCTCGGTGGTTTCGCGGGCCAAAGTCGGAATCGTGTCGGGCAACCGATGATAGTCGATCATCAATTGTAGTGCGATTTTTTGCGGCCGCCCCATCATCGCGGTCAGCAGTTCGCCATCCAATTGACAACCTCGCCGCCGCAGAATCTCTCCGCCGACCAGTTCGTACAACTCTTCTGTGTTGACGAGCAACCCGTCTAAATCAAACACCACCGCACGCAAAGTCATGGTTACGAACTCTCTCCTAGTGTTATTTTACGAACCGCTCAAAATTATCGCTGTGCCAATCGCTGTCGAACACTTGCGGTTACGACATCCAACAAACCAGCCTGGCTTTTTCTGAAAAATAGATCAATCGCAGTTTTCCGGAAGTCTGCGAGTCTGTAATTCACTCACGACCGGCACGTAGGACCAAAATCACCGAAGGTCGGCAAGTTAGTTCACCATCACGAAGAGGCCGATCCACCGCTTCGTCCCATCGGACGACTTGCCCTGTTCTTTAAGGCATCGACGGATTGTAACACCCAAAACGCGTATCTGCGAACATAGTCTAACTCAGATGTTGAAAGTGCTAACGCAATCGACTTCATTTTTTCTGGTGCGAACCTGATCGCCATTCGTAACTGATCGCGAAATTGCTCAGAGAATTTTCCTTGTTGCAATCGTTTAATAATTGACTCCACGAGACTTGCACTCAGAGTTACATCAGGCGGGTGGTTTTTAAAGTACCGACAAATTTTGGCTCGTGCCCTACCGTGCCAAATCCCCTTGCTTTCAGCCATCGTGAAAACGACCAGCTCGTAAGCAACGTTTTCATCACCGTGTTTGAGTCTTTCGATTAAGTCGTCCAACTCAACTTTCGAGTAGCTCTCGGCTGGTTTCAGAAATGGCATATTGTCACTCCGTCGCATCCATTATTTTACGGCGGCAATTGTCGAATAACACATTTCATTTTGCCGGGGCCACTGCCCATCTGTCATACGCGGCAAAAACGCGAAGCGGCGGCCTCGAAAGCTGATCTCGGAAATGAGCAGAAATCCTACCCTGGCTAACGGGACGGTCACCTGCGCCCAACCCCAGGGACCACGTGTAAAAGTTGCGAATACGACGGCACAAGCGAATTGAACTGCAAACATCGTTCGCAACGAAAACTGAAATCTCGCTGGCTCGTTTTGCTCAATGGGATCGCTCGCGGTCATTTTCTTACGCCTTTCCTACTTGCCTTGCGCATTGGCAAGCTGGGCCGGTAATTGCCGCCAAAGTTTGCGGAGGACTAAAACGCAACTCATCCGAGTGATCTGCTTTTCCGTTGTCCGGCAAAAAACGGCGAGTTGACCGTCTGTCAAATCGGGATTTTCCATCACCGCACGTAGGGCTTCGACTTGGGGGGCACTTTTTATCGATGTTCCTGCCTCGATGCGTTCCACTTCCTGCTTGAGGATCATTGCGACAGGCCCCCAAGACTGGAAGTCGGCCACCAAGACCGCCCCTTTCTCGCACCCTTGATCGGCAAAGTATTTTCGTAGTGCTACCTTTACGACTTCGTCAGACTCGCGGAAAAAATTCGCGTCAAGCAATCGCCCTAACCAGTAGCGAACCGTTACATGATCTCCTCCCAACCAAACAGTTTGGCGTAACTGTTGGTGTTCATGTGAATCGAGAGG
>JAYUFG010000325.1:0-12309 GCA_043738845.1 Planctomycetaceae bacterium | reverse complement strand
GAGGAGAGTTGTCACCCCCATCGGCAATTTTAGAACCGTCCGACTCTTTGATCGCCGCCATCGGCTCAATGAACGGAACCGCCGTGATCCGATAGACGACAAACGCGCCCAGAACCAATGCAAAACTTATCGCCGTTTGTCGAAAGCGTGTGGAGAACAAGAGAAAAACCTAACGGAAATTACGAAAATCGTTCGACTTCACTTGACCATGTATTTTTGAATCAAATCATTCCAACGCTGCTGAGCTTTGAGAATGGTTTCAATCGTTTCACGAACAGCCCCATCGCCACCTTTGGCTTGCGTCACGAACTGCGCCGCAGTCCGAACTTCTTCGCACGCGTCCGCGACTGCCGCTCCCAATCCAACCGCCCGAATGACCGGTAGGTCGGGCAGGTCATCTCCCAAATAACACACTTGTTCCGGCTTGAGGTTGAACTCGGCCAGGATCGACCGCACGGCTGGCAATTTGTCTTCGGTCCCTTGGCGCACGATCTCAATTCCCAACTCGGCCGCCCGCAAACGAACAATGTGCGAATTGCGGCCAGTGACCAGTCCGCAGCGATAGCCGGCTTTTTGCCAAAGTTTGATTCCAAGTCCGTCGCGAATATGAAACCGCTTTACTTCGATCCCTTGATTATCGAAAATCACGCCCCCGTCGGTGAGGACGCCATCGACATCGCACAGAATCATTTCAATCGACTGACAGCGTTGTTCGAGTGGGATCGGAGGCATAATAAAAATGTTTGTTAAAAAATTTGACGGCATCTCGGTCACATTGATTTTGTCGACTTTGGGACTAAGGATACGGCCCGAATTAACTTCCCCATTTTGCGATAATCGGTTAGCAGCGACGCGCAGCGGAGCGAGTTCGAACCGCAATGTTCTACGTTTCTGTGGACCGTCGTTGTTCGCGGAAAATAAGACTCTTGGGACGTGGCACGACGTTTATATGTGTATTAGGTTCCGATTGCATCGACTTTTCCGTTGCCGGGGACTTTTCCTCCGGAATCAAACCGACCAAGTCCGTGATGTCGATCATACCGACCGGCGCACCGGCCGCATCGACGACCGGCAATTCACTTATTTTCCGATCCGCCATGAGCTTGACCGCGTCCAGCACAAACGACCCGCTCGGAATCGTACAAGGTGTTTTCGTCATCACGTCGCGAATCGGACCATCCACCGCTTGATCGCGCCGACCTTCAAACAATCGTGCTAAATCGCTGTCCGTAAAAATCCCACGCAGTTTTTGATCGGGACTAACAATCATCGTCGCCCCCGTTCGGCGGACCGCTTTGCGTCGTTCACTGAAGACCTGTCGCACCGTTTGCGAACACAACGCCAAACGACATTCACTCAAAGGTCGCATATACTCTTCGACCTTTGCCAGTTGCCGCCCAAGGTTGCCCGCCGGATGAAATTTGGCAAAATCGTCGCGAGTGAACGCCCGCATTCGACTCACGACCAAGGCCAGCGCGTCGCCCATCGCCAGCATTGCCGTCGTACTCGTACTTGGTGCGAGTCCCAGCGAGCAAGCCTCTTTCACTTTGCCCAACTCGATGATCGCTTTGGCCGATCGTGCGAGTGGGTTCGTTCGGCTTGCCGTCAAGGCGATGATCGGCACGTTCCATTCTTTTAGCGTCGGTAACAGCCGCGTGATTTCTTCGGTCTCTCCACTTTGGGAGAGAATGAGCATGACATCGTGCGGATGAACCCGTCCCAGGTCGCCATGCCTAGCCTCGCCCGGATGAATAAAGTGACTTCGTGTCCCCGTCGAGGCGAGCGTGGCGGCGATCTTTTGCCCGATCAGGCCCGCCTTGCCCATGCCCGTCACGATCACACTTCCCCGAACCTGAAAAATCAAATCGACCGCCCGACAAAACTCCGTGTCGAGTCGGCTCGCAAGTTGTAGCAGAGTTTGCCCCTCGAGATGAATGATCTCGCGGGCATAACGCAGTTGTTCAGCGGGAGTTAGGGCGGGTACTCCCGCGTGGGCAGCACTCACGACGGTACTAGCATCCATGCTCATGGTCGCGTCATCCTTGACGTTATTGCGTGGAGAAAAATCGCTTCTGGATTCTACCCCGTTGCGGCGAACGATGTAACGTCAAAACCTGTCAACTATCGCGGCGATAGCACTGCTATCAGATTATTCCGTAACTGGTTTTCCATCGACCGTCAATCGGCCGCCATGCCGCACGAATTGCGGGGCGGTGTTGTCGAAAATCTCGCATTCGGAAACGTGCGTGTCGGAATGGCCTTCCAGCAAAAGCTGGGCTTGGCCGTTGTCGCCGACGATGCAGTGGTCGAGATCAGCCTGGGCGGCGTTCGTAACCGCAATCCCGCTGCGGCCGTTGCCCCGACAGTTCACACGGGCGAGCAGGAGACTTCGCGTCGCATCATGAGCGTTGATTCCATCCTGTTGAAAACCCTGCACAACGAGGTCCAAAATCGCCACATCATGGACCCGATAGAACGACAAACCGACCTGATGCTGGGCGTAGGCCAAGTTGTAATCCATCGGCAAATGGTCCGGCTCGACCCGAAAATAGATGTTTGCATTGGCCAAAAGCCACTGCTTTGGTTCCAATGCTGGCATCTTCCCCGTCGCATCCTCCAAAAACCGGCGGGTCGCTGGCCGACCATCCATAAACAATTGTTGATACGTTATCCGCTCCGGCCGGAACCGGAAAACGTCCCCCTGAACGTGTTCCCACGCCCGGTCGGATACCTTACCGGTTCCGTCTAGGACCGCCCCGTTTCCCTCAATCACGAACGGGCTGCCAGCGTGAATACCGCTGTGCTGCCAGCCGAACAATGTCAGACATTCATGGTACGGCTCGTCGTTCTTCTTCAAACGGACTCGGTCGCCCGGCCCAGCAATCCGTAGTGCCTTGGCAATGGTACGAGTCGGGCCAACGTACCCCCCCGGTTTTTCGGGTGCCGTCCCGTCCAGATAATCATCGCCACCCACATTATCAACGTAGACATCATTTGCAGAACTGATACTCGATGTTCCAGACATGAGTGCCAACAGTAGTAGTGACAACCAACGCGACATGGTTTTGGGCTCCGGTTTGAAGGATGGGCGGCAGCTTAATTCTACCATGCTCGACGACAGATGTAGCACTCGATCCGGAGAGCCAACATCAAATTTCTAGTCCGCGTAGGACCATCAAGAAAATTACGTAAGTGGTTTGCGATCCGGTTGAAGCCTACGGCGAAAAAGGCGTCGCGGTCCGCCGGGTTGGATTTCATTGATTTGACATGATTGCGAGAAAGTACGGTGATTTTTCAGTTAGACACTTAGTATCCTGTAATCCAATTTTAACTGATTGTCCGTTTTTGATACAAAATTTCGTCTGTTGTCCATACTTTAAATCAAGGCATTTTCGCCGTAAGTACATGATTGATCGGTCGTTCATGTCGGGATTTACGGCGACGCGACGGGTGCCAAATCGGCCCTGTCGAAACCGATTTTCGGGTCGCCGGAACCAAGCCTAAAAGTCGTCTTGCCGTGGCAATTGTCGCGAATGGCCGCGCATCAAACGGCCCACATGCGACCCGCTGGATGAGCCAAAATGGCTCACCTTTAACACTTACAAACGGGCCGTTTTTAGTGTATAATGCAGCCTGTAAACCCCATTAACTCAATCGTCGCAAGTCCTTTGCCTAAAATAGGTTATTCATTGCCAACAAAATGAAAGTGTGTCGATATTAAGGGCACCGTTTACACCCCCTTCCCCATCCCATTCTCTGACAGACCACCTGACAACTTCCTGCCTGCAACTGTTGTGTGTTTCTTACAATTTTTCCCAGATTCCGCCGTCGTAAGTGCTGTCACAATCGGATATTTGGTTAGAATAGAGCGTATGACGAAGTGGCCAAAATCGGCATTTTGAAATGTGAGCGTGACCTAACCATCTCGCCAGTATTTCAAATCCAACTGTCGACGACCACCATCCGACGGAGTTCACCCGTCCCCTTGCGAGGTTTGCCTTCGTCACTACTTGGTGCGAATAATCCACTGGCGACGGGGCCGTACGGAACAACGGATCAGAGCCTCTATTTATTTTTGTCTTATCTTTTTAATTTCAATTGCCAGTTTTAGACTGGTCAACTCGGGGCTTCCCACAAGGGAAGTCCGTACCCGTTTATATTTATGGGCACAATCCTCATCGACAAATTGTTGAACGCCTGCGTGAAGCAAGGTGCCAGCGATATTCATATTACGGTTGGTCAACCGCCGGTCTTTCGTTTGGACGGTCGGATGCGAAAGCTCGAAACGAAAGTTCTCGAGCCGGACGACACGGTCGCCTTGATGAAGAGCATCGCACCCGAGCGGTGCCAGCGCGAGTTGCAAGAGGTCGGCGGTTCGGACTTTGGTTTTTCGTTTGGCGATGCGGCCCGATTTCGCGTTTCGATCTTTAAGCAACGGGGCAATGTGTCGATGGTGTTGCGGCAGATTCCGAACAAGTTGCTGTCGATGCAGCAGTTGGGGCTTCCGCCGGTTTGTGAAAAGCTGATTATGCGGCCCCGCGGATTGTTCTTGGTGACGGGACCGACCGGTTCCGGCAAGAGTACGTCGCTGGCGAGCATGATCAATTACATCAATGAGACGGTCGATCACCACATTATCACGATTGAAGACCCGATCGAATTTTATCATCCCAACAAAAAATCAACCGTTAATCAGCGGGAAGTCGGCGTGGACGTGCCGAGTTTTTCCGAGGCGTTGCGGCGGGCCTTGCGACAAGACCCCGACGTAATTCTCGTCGGCGAATTGCGCGACCTGGAAACGATTGAAGCGGCGATTTCCGCCGCTGAAACGGGTCACGTCGTGTTTGGAACGCTGCACACGACCGGTGCCCAAGGAACGGTCAACCGTATTATCGACGTGTTTCCGACGAACCAACAGGATCAAATCAGGACGCAGCTTTCGACAGCGATTATTGGCGTGTTGTCGCAAACGCTGCTCCCTAAGATCGGTGGTGGCCGGATCGCGGCTTACGAAACGCTCGTGGTGACGCCCGCCATTGCCAACTTGATTCGCGAAAATAAGACGTTTCGCATCAACTCTTCGATTCAAACCGGGGCCAAGTTAGGCATGAACTTGCTCGATGATGCCTTGTTCAAGCTGTGGCGTGAAGAGAAAGTCCTCATGGAAGAAGTCCTCATGAAAGCGGCGAATCCAGACGCCCTGGCGGCGCGAATTGCCAACGCCAAGCGGGGAATTTTTGAGGACGACGAAGAGGCGGCTCGCCGGATGAGTCCCGATGAAAAAAAGCCCAAAGACAAAGATTAGCCCCAAGACAAACATATTCCGAGAAACACCCAGGTTGGATCGTGGTTCAAATTCGCTTCCAACCCCGTTTATCACTCACGCAGTAAATTTTTATGGCCATTCGTCGCATCGGACAGATTTTCGTTGATCTCGGTTTTATGACCGACGACCAATTGCAAATGGCTCTCCAAGAGCAAAAGCATCGGCCGGGGACGCTGCTCGGAAAAATTTCCGAAGAGATGGGCCTCATCACCGATGAGCAACTCGCGCAGGCCCTCGGCGAGCAAATGCGAATGCAGGTCGTGGCGTTGCAGGACATCACGCTGCCCCCGGAAGTCTTAGCCAAGGTCGAGCCGCCGATGGCTCTGCTGTACCGTGTGATTCCGCTGTCGTTTAAGGACAAAACGCTGACGATCGCCATGTGCGATCCGCAAAACTTGGCGATTCTTGACGAGTTGCGGACCTTTTTGGGTTACGAGATCAAAGCCCTGGTCGCGACCGAGCGCGAGGTTGTCAAAGCCCTCGACAAATACTACGCCGCCAAGGGCGAGAGCATCAGTGACATTGTCGATAAGCTCGAAGCCGACAAAGACCTCAAGAGTGCGGCCGCCGGTCTGATGACCGATGGGCCGATGGACCTTACGCGGGTTGAGGACGTGGCCAATAGCGAACCCGTTCGGCGGTTGTTGAACATGGTGCTGCTCATGGCGATTAAGGACCATGCGAGCGACATCCATTTCGAGCCGTTCGAGGAAGAGTTCCGGATTCGGATCAAGGCCGAAGGGGTCTTGTATGAAATGGTTCCGCCGCCGCGACACTTGGCGTTCGCGATTACCACGCGGATTAAGGTCATGGCGAATCTCGATATTGCTGAGCGGCGGCTGCCGCAGGACGGTCGAATTGAATTGACCGTCGGTGGCCATCCCGTCGATTTGCGGATCAGCGTGTTGCCGACGTTGTTCGGTGAAAGCGTGGTCATGCGAATTTTAGACCGCTCCGTCGTGTCGCTCGATTTGGGAAAAGTCGGGTTGGACGCCCATACGATCAAGTTATTTCGCGAAGTCATCGGCAAGCCGAACGGGATTGTCCTCGTTACCGGTCCGACCGGTTCCGGCAAGACTACGACGTTGTACTCCGCTCTCAATGAGTTGAATTGTGTTGAGGATAAAATTATCACGACGGAAGACCCGGTCGAGTACGACCTGGATGGAATTGTGCAGGTGCCGATTGATGCCGACATTGGCAACACGTTTGCAAATTGCTTGCGGTCGATTTTACGACAAGACCCCGACATCATTCTCGTCGGCGAAATTCGAGATACGGAAACGGCCAATATCGCTGTGCAGGCTTCCCTGACGGGCCACATTGTCTTCAGCACGCTGCACACGAACGACGCGCCGGGGACGATAACACGACTGAAAGACATGGGGGTGCCAACGTTTTTAATCACGGCGACGGTTGAGGCGATCTTGGCCCAACGTTTGGTCCGCCGTGTGTGCGCCGTGTGCAAAGCCGAAATTCAGCCCACCGCCGAAATGCTCGCCGATCTCGAATTGAAACCGGCCGACGTGGCGGGCAAGAAATTTTATCGCGGCAAGGGCTGCGATAACTGTAACAACACCGGCTACAAGGGGCGCGTTGGTTTGTTTGAGTTGATGATTATGAACGACGATTTGCGGGACATGATCCTGGCCAATGCGTCGACCGATGAGCTTCGTATTCGGGCCAAGAGTTTTGGCATGGTGACGCTCCGCGATGCGGGCATGAAAGCCGCGTATGAAGGAACCACCACCATTGACGAAGTCATTCGCGAAACGATTTTGGAAGCGTAGTTTTTGAAAACGTAAAACAGAGTGTCCCTGTTGCGGTCACATCCATCCGATTTTCCGTTGGTCTTTTTTAGGTGAAGGGTGCTATTATGCCCATGTTCAGTTTCGAGGCGATGGATTCCACAGGTCAGGAAATCCGCGACCAGATTGAAGCCCCGACCGAGGCCGATGCCCAGGCGACGATTCGCAACATGGGCTATTTCGTCACCAAAATTTCACAGCAAAAAGCCCGCAAGTCGGGTGCCGAAAAAGCCAAGACCGGTCGTCGTGGAAATCGGACCTTTGCCATCGGCGGCGTCGGCTTGAAAAAAGTCACCGCCTTCACGAGACAACTGTCGATCTTGCAAGACGCTGGACTGCCGATTTTGCGAAGTCTCAAAATTCTCGAAAATCAAGCCAAGCCCGGTGCCCTCAAAAACTCGCTGATGGACATCTGCGACGAAATCGAAAATGGGGCCACCCTCTCCGAGGCGATGGGCAAGTCGCCCAAGGCGTTCGACCGCCTGTATGTCAACATGATTAAAGCGGGCGAAGCGGGTGGTGCGCTCGAAATCATCCTTAAACGTCTGGCCGACTTTCAAGAACGGTCTCAATCGCTCCGCAGGAAGGTCAAAGGGGCCTTGATCTATCCGGTCGTCGTGATTTTGGTGGCGACCGCCATCTTGACCTTTATTATGTTGAAGATCGTGCCGGAGTTCGTGAAAATTTTCAAAGAGTTTAAGGTCGAACTCCCTGCCCCAACGTTGGTCCTAATGGCCATTTCGGATTGGGTTGTGCATTATTTCTGGTTGATTCCGGCCATTCCCATTGTGATTTGGCTAACCATCAAGCTGCTGCGAAAATTCAAATTTGGCCGCGTCGGCTGGGACTTGTTCGTGCTCAAATTGCCCGTCATCGGGATGTTGACGGAAAAAAATATCATGGCCCGCACGACGCGCACGCTCGGAACGTTGGTCTCCAGCGGTGTGCCGATTTTGGAAGCGTTAAACATCACCCGCGACACGTCGGGAAACGCCGTCTTTGAGCATCTGTATGGCAAAGTCAGCGAGTCGATTCGCGAGGGAGAGTCGATTGCCAAACCGATGAAGGAAAACTCTCGACCCGGCTTTCACCCAATGGCTCTGTTCTTTTGGGTGGCGTTGTTCGCTGTTCCGGTCGCGCCGCTGATTTTTCTCAAGGCCCTCGGTTCAACCGGCTTTATGATCTTTCTCGTGGCTGGGATCGTCGGCGGCTTGATCTATTTGATGCGGATGAGTTCCAGCGTCGTCGATGATCTGGTCGTGAATATGGTCGATGTCGGCGAAGAAACGGGCGAACTCGACACCATGTTGTACAAAGTCGCCGACAACTTCGACGAAGAAGTTTCGGTCTTGACCGAAGGTTTGATGAAGCTGATGGAGCCGTTGATGATCGTGTTCCTGGGGGGTGCCGTCGGCTTCATCGTGATTGCCCTGTTCATGCCCCTGATTAAACTGATCACGGCCTTGAGCGGTGGAAAATAATTGATACCTCCCGTAGGTCAGGCCTGTGGCCTGACATTTATTCACAAGTATTTATACATAAGTATTTCCATCCCGAAGGGATGATAGCAATTAGCCGGTGGTTGAGCGCAGCGACACCACCGGAAAACGGTCCGTTCACGACATTCGACCCCGGAGGGGTCGCAGCGAACCGCAGGACGAGCGGTCGTTAGTGAGGTAAGCTGGCATCCCTCCAGGATGCTAAACATTTCGGGCGATTATTACCGGTGGTGTCGCTGCGCTCAACCACCGGCTAATCGCTGCGGACCCCTCCGGGGTCCAAGCAAACGCGATGCGCCGGTGCATCGCGAGATTGGATCAAATGTATGAGACTTGTGTTTCGCTGTCAGGCCACTACAAAAACGCCGCGAGGCTAATTTTTCATCGTCGGTTCCGTTTCAAATGCACACCACAATTTCGCAATAATTAGCAATAACAAGGAGGATTGTATGTTCCCAACCCCCCGCCGTCGTGTTCAACACGGTTTTACCCTGGTCGAGTTGTTGGTCGTGATGACGATTATCGCGATCCTGGTTTCGATCACGTCGGTCGCCGTGTTCAAGGTGGTCGAACGCGCAAAGTTGACCAAGGTCGTCACGGAAATGAGTTCCATCGATCAAGCCCTGCGAGCGTTCAAATTGAAATATGGTATCTATCCGCCGAACTCGACCGACAAAGCCGCGATGAAAAAAGCCTGGGCGGCCATGTTTCCTTATGCCCAAGACCCGGACCCTTCGAGCCTAAATCTAACACCCGACACGGCCCTCGTATTTTGGTTATCCGGTTTTAGCAATGATCGGGCCAAGCCAATGTCAAACACCACGGAGCTGCGCGTTCCTCTTTTCCCATTTGAAAAAGGCCGCTTGTTAACCGTGGCGAAAAATACGCCCGTGACCTTCAACGCCACGACCGGTTTGCCCAAGGAACCTTGTTACTATGTTCCCGATCATGCCGACATGAATGTGCCGTATCTCTATTTTGATACATCACGAGCCAAGACCAATACGAATTTATACAACAAGTTTTACCCCTACACGACCACCCCCAGTACGGGCAACGAATATGTGAACTCCACAGGCTTTCAAATTATCTGCGCTGGCGTCGACAATGATTTTGGGACGGGAGGACAGTTTCCGTCAGGAGCGGGCTTCGCCGCTGGCGATGCCGACAACTTGACAAACTTTACCTCCGGTCTCTTAAAGGAGGCCCAATGATTCGCCGCAATTTTCGCCGCTCATTCACGCTCGTCGAACTGCTCGCCGTGATTATGGTCTTTTCGATCCTGTTGTCGATCGTCTTGGCGGGGGTGGCCAGTGCCCAACGCTTCGCCAAGGAAGCCCACACCAAAGACTTGATCGCCCGGCTGAACACAGTGATTATGGCCAAGTGGAACAGTTATCTCACGCGCCGGGTGCCGGTCGATCTTACGAAGACGACCGATAGGGCGTCTGCCGCAGAGTTGCGATTAGATGCGCTGCATGAATTGATGCGAATGGAAATGCCCGAGCGTTTTACCGACATTACGTCCGACCGTACCAGCAAACTTACGTATGATCCGTTTTTGCGTGGTGTCTACAAGGCCCAATATGATACGGCCAATGCCAAAAGTCCTTCCACGATGACTCTCAATCAGCCGGCGAAGTGTTTGTTCATGATTGTGACCGCCGGGACGGACGATTCCGACGACCGAGATTTTTTCAGCGAATCGGACATTGTGGATATCGACGGAGATGGCCTGCGAGTTTTTGTAGACGCCTGGGGAAAGCCAATTCAATTCCTTCGCTGGGCACCGGCGTTTGAATCAGAACTACAACCGAAGCCACCTGTCGCCGCCTATCAATTTGATCCCTTGGGCGTTCTGGCCAAGCGACGCAACACCGCTTCGTTCGCGCTCTATCCGCTCATTTACTCGGGTGGGCCGGACGAAACACTCGACCTGAATAGTGGTTCGATCACTTACAGCACGATCAAAAATGATCCATTTGATGACAAAGTTCGCACGGTCGTCGGCGAAGTGGGCATCACGACCAAGGGCGAAGATCATTATTCGGACAACATCCACAGTCACTTCATTGTGATTGACTAATACAAAGGTTTCCGCACATGGCCCCAGCGAACCGTAAACTGCGAAACCGCAATCGTGCCCACACGGTGGCCCGTGATGGTCACCTGTCGCTCCGTTATGGCTTGACGCTGATGGAACTGTTGGTGGTAATTATTATCATCAGCTTGGTTACAGCGGCGACGATCCCGATCATGAACCCGCAAGCGGCCCCCCGTCGCATTCGGGAAGCCTCGCGAATTGTCAGCGGGTTTATCAATGGTGCGAGAAATCGGGCGATCTCCGAAGGTCATCCCGTCGGCATCATCTTAGAACGTCAGCCGGGCGCGAATAACAGTGCCTGCTTCAAGTTGTTTTTTGCCGAACAACTCGTGCCGTATGCGGGCGACACGATCAACGCGCGGGCGACGGTCTCGGGCGGTTCTGCCGACTTCAAAACCGACGCTAATATGAGCTTGATCAAAGTCAACGATCTGGTCCAGTTCAACTATCAAGGTCACATTTATCAAATTACGGGCAAGACAGGAACGAAATGCACGTTGCTGAGTGCCACATCCCCGTTAGGAAAACCGCCTGACATGTCCCAGCCCGCC
Source organism: Planctomycetaceae bacterium (assembly GCA_043738845.1). Classification (GTDB taxonomy): domain Bacteria; phylum Planctomycetota; class Planctomycetia; order Pirellulales; family DASRSE01; genus DASRSE01. Next base: position 1,021 of record JAYUFG010000325.1, on the reverse strand, counting down.
TTGTTCCAAATTTTTCGTCAACCGACCGCCGCCGCTGCTTCCGCGACAAACAATGGCTCACTGAAGTCGGGTGAAAAGCCGGTCCAACTCCCCAACGGAATTGCAATTGACTTGTCCGTGTCGGGCATGGGCGACACAGGAAAGTTTATCACAGGGACCGAACCGATCATTCTCATGTTCAATGCCAACGGCGGCTTGGACAAAATGTACGGAGCGGCCAATGCGAGTCCAATTCCGGCTACCGACACGGTCCATCTTTTAATTGGCCGAAATGAAAACATCGGTCAGGATAATCTCGACAATTTAGGAAACATCTGGGTGTCGATTGGAAATCAAACCGGAATGGTCTCGACCGTCGAAAATAGTGCCGATCCTGCCGGAACAACCAAAGTTCAATACGCTCGTGGTTACGCCACATCGCGGGAAAGCATGGGAGGACGATGATGAAAACGCAAAACGCAAAACGCAAAATGCAAAACAAAACAGGGACCAACGTGCCGCGACGCCCCTCCGTCTTTCATTCATCATTCATCGTTCATCATTCATCGTTTCCAGGAATTACCCTGCTGGAAGTTCTCGTCTCGATGGCAATCTTAACGATTGGAATTTTGAGCGTGGCGGCCTTATTGCCGGTCGGTGCCTATCAAGCGGGCCAGGGAAATAGCTATGATCGCAGTGCGGCCTTGGGGCAGTCGGCGTTACGAAACTTTCGCCTGATGGGACTCAGTCAAGCCGATCAATGGCGCGACAACGCCGGAGTGCTTATCCTCAAAAACGGATCGTTCACGCAAAACTTGCCCGTCTGCATTGATCCGTGGATGATCGCGCAATCGGGCACAACGGGTACTGCGACCTTTGGCCCGTTGAAGCGCTTGACCTTGACGGCTGCTTATTCAAGTTCAGCCGTTCCGGGTGAGGCGATGTCGGCCGCCTTGCGAATTTGCAGTTCACAAGACGAATTGACGTTTGATCGGTTGAACGATGGTGAATCACGCCCGGTGCAACGCGCACCGAACGGAGT
>JAYUFG010000324.1:0-4640 GCA_043738845.1 Planctomycetaceae bacterium | reverse complement strand
CGGCTGAACCGGTGCCTCCGGTCAGGTTCTCGAAAAACAACCTGCATCACCATCAACGGTTTGCAGGCAAACCGGCGAACGTGAGGTCGTATGCCAAGCGAACCGTTCCAAAATGAGTGCCACACTGCCCCGCCGACAACTCAAGAACGTCAGTCGTCTACTTCTTGCCCTTGGCCGATTTCAAAGCCGATGAGATTCGCGACTTGATGCGGGCGGCCAGATTGAAGTGAACGACGTTGTGCGCGGCGGCCTTGTCGATTTTTTTGGTGAAGGTGCGAAATTCGGCTTCGCCGTCGGGGATGTTGCCAGCGGCAACCGCTTTGCGGATTTTGCGAACGCGACCACGGAGTTCGGCCTTCGTCGCACGGTTTCGCTCGCGACGTTCGAGACCTTGGCGCCAACGCTTCTTTGCTGTTTTGGTATTCGGCATGATGACAGTGGAAAATGGAAAACGGATGACGGACGCCACCGACTTCAGCACCCTTTAGGACGCCAAAATTAGGGCTAACGAATCACCCTTTATGACGTAATTGTTCGAGTTTGTCCAGACGTTCGGGCAAATCGCGGTACTTCGGATCGCGTTCGGCCAATCGAGTGAGGTATTTCTCGGCCAACTCGGCATTTTTTAGCCCCAGAGCCAACACCCCGGCCCGATACAGAGCCAACTTCAATCCCTCGGGATCGGTCGTGGCAAAGGCTTTAATTGCTGAACGATAACTCTCGAACGCCGGTTGATACTGTTTTTGATATTGTTGACACTCGCCCAATTCGAGCAGAGCGTTCCCCTGCATGGCCTCGTTTTCAACGACGGCTTGCAAGAGCTGAACGGCCTCGGGATAGCTGCCCGCTTTCTTCATGCGAATGGCAAGTTCTAATTTCAAATCGAGTCGGTCCGGATAACGCTCGGAGCGAGTTCGATAAAACTCCAACTCTTTGTGGTTGAAGTCGGCTTTGATCTTCTTTGCCAGCTCACGAAGTTCGGCCGTGGGTGATTCTAGCGCGCGGCGTTCGGAAACGGCCAACCGTCGGCGTTCAAACGCAAGTTGAATTTCCTCGAGCCGCTCGCGGAATCGCAACTCTCCACCCGACGCTTCGAGACCCTTTTTCAATGCGATCTCGGCTCGATCCAGCTTGTCGCCTTGCTGGTACAAATTTGCCAGTTCAATGTATTTGTCCAAAAGTGCCGGGTTGTCTTTGAGGTCACGCTCCAACTGTTGCTCGGGCGAAAGTTGAACGGTGACTTTGCGATCTTCCGTTTCCTTCTTGACCGAAACGGCCAAATTGCCCTTGTTGACCGTGCGTTCCACGCTGAGGTCGGCAATCGCCTTTCGCGATTCCTCATCGTATGGTTTCATCTGCTCGACGCGGTGCCAACAGGAAATTGCCTGATCGTAAATGCCGCGTTTAGTCAACGCCTTGGCACATTGTCGATTGACCTCAACGTCCATCGCGTTTCCATCCAGGGCCGCGCGTAGATACGCCAGTTGACACTCGTCGTAGCCTAAGTGGTCACAAGCATCAGCCATGCCTTGCAAGGTTTGCGTGTCCCAGGGATTGATCTTGAGCATTTCCGTCCCAACGACAATCGCTTCTTCCCATTTCTTATTAGAGATTGCCTTGCGAACTTGGCTGCGCAGCCCCGACCCCTTCATACGGGACATTTTGTCCCCCGTCTTATTGTTGTTATACTTTCTCCGTAGGACGTCGAAAAAACTTTGCAAGTAGATCAAGCTGCTTGGATCGCCTTGCACGCACTGTTGAAACATTTCGGCCGCGTAGTCCGATTCGCCTTTCGCCGCTCGTCGCGAGCCATGCTCAAACAGCTTTTGCAGCCGCAAATGCGGAGCAAGACTGGGCGATGAGCCGGAAGACGGTTCGGAAGGTTGATTGGTGGACATACGAGGTAGACGGATTTTTCGGTTGGATGCGGCAATTCAGTGATTCGTTGTGCGCCGTTTGCAAGCGTTAAGTTTATTGTAACACGCCCGTTCCCCGTCTGACAACTTGGCCCAGAGGTCCAAAACGGACCGTAATATCTTGATACCGATGTCCCGCCACCCTTACGAAACTCGATTGATCGAATCTTGGCCGCCCTCCGAATGGAGAGATCGCACGATTCTCGTCGCTGTCAGTGGCGGCGCCGACAGTGTTGCTCTCCTGAGAGGCTTGGCCACCGTGCGGGAACAGGTCACCAGCCGCCTCGTCGTCGCCCATTTCAATCATCGGTTGCGGGGAGAGGCGTCCAATGCCGATGAACAGTTCGTGAGCAAGTTGGGGGAAGAGCTTGGTTTGAGCATTGAGATCGGTCGAGCCGACATTGCAGAAGGTCTTGAATCGTTATCGAACGCGATGACTCATCGGTCCGAAGAATCATCTCGTCGCTCGCGATATGAATTTCTGACTACTGCCGCAGGTCACGTCGGGGCGAGGTATGTTGTCACTGCTCACACGGCCGACGATCAAGCCGAGACGATTTTGCATCGGTTCCTGCGTGGGACGGGCTTAAGCGGGCTCGCCGGAATGCGGCGTGCCCGACCGCTCGATGCGGGCATCGCTTTGATCCGCCCTCTCCTCACGTTTCGGAGGAACGAATTGAGAACGTATCTGGACGATTTGCAACAGCCATTTCGGGAAGATGCTTCTAACGCTGATCGGTCGTTTACGCGAAATCGTTTGCGGAAAGAGCTGATTCCGCAACTTGAACGGGATTACAACCCGGCGGTCGTCGAGGCCATTTTGCGATTAGGAAATTTAGCGGGCGAAGCGCAGCACGTTTTCGTGGGAGAAACCTCCCGGCTTTCCGCAGCAATTCAACGTAAGGGCGACCATGAACTCGTTCTCGATTGCCGCCTCCTTTTGAATGAACCGCCGTTCCTGATCCGTGAATTATTGATTTTACTCTGGCGAGAGCAAGGCTGGCCCGAGCAAGCGATGGGTTTGCGTGAATGGACCGAGTTGGCGGATATGGTTGCACCCAATAATTCGTCATCGGAATTCACCAACACCACTCGCATGTTTCCCGGGTCGGTCCGCGCGCAAAAAACCGGCGAGCAGCTTTCGCTAACTCGCCGGTTGGATTGATGGTTGATACTGTTAAGTTCTAACGGCGTAACAAATGGGGTCTAACAAACTCCCGGCCGCCCTGAAACGAATTGTCAACGCGTGGCCAACACTCCCGCAGCACGTTAGCCAGACGCTGGATTTGTTTGTTCAGGCCTGTGCCAACCAAACTACCGCCTGAAGCGGCGAGACGCCGCTTGTACAAGCCGACAGTCTATCGACAGCATTCGTCGGCACAAAATGGGTCGAGCAATTGTCCTCATTGGCGAGCCTCTCGGCTGAGCCAAGGTTGGAAATCGACCACAGTTATTTGCGACCGTTTCGAATAGTGTATTTGCGTCTGATTTTCTATTCTGAAAATGTGCGGCACAACCCCACGCAAATCGATGTCACTTTTCGACTCTAGTATTGAACTGCTCGTAGTGCCGCGTCAATTCAAAAATGGCCTCTTCTGCGGAAGTACACTGGCCCTTCTCGACTTTTTCGGCGAGCGGAAGCACCTTTGCAACGAACTTTTCAATATCCTTGATGCGTTCGGTGATTTCCATTTCGGACATGCCCTGTATTAGCTCTGCGCCATCTACCTTCCAAATCCCCTTTACCCGAACCAAGAAGTCTGTGGGTTCCTGATTGAATGGAAACTTGACCGTGCATTTTTCATTCTCGGTTTTGAATTCAGATTGCTGGATATCTTCATCGGTTGGTTGGTCGATCATGTGCATGGCGGTGTCTTCCGCGCTTTGGCCGAATTTGTTCCTTATTGCTAATTGAATACGAGCGACCGCTGCCGCATATTTGCTGTCGGATCGAGCGAACTTCTCCGCCCCGGCTCCCGAATAGTCGTACAACCCCAAAATCGCTGTAAGGTCAAGTTTCTCGTACACCTTTGATTGACGTAACATCGCCTGCTTTGGCGATTCGTCTTTCTGAATGGGCAGGTTTGCTGCGTCTTTGTTATCGATCGGCGGCAAAGGTTTGTTCGTCGGAACCAATTTTAGGCTCAGCATGGACATAAGCGAACCGGCGGTTTTGAATTCTGTCGGCCGTGGTTTGCCGGGCTCGTTCCAAATGAACTTCAAGACACCATCTTTATGTTCATAAATTCCAAGTGCAACGCCCTCTTTTTCACCGACCTCGAATTTTGCGGTCAGTTCAAATGACATGGGCATCGTGTTTGAATCCACCTTGATTTTTCCCCAAAGAAGTCCCTTGCTGTGCTTCATAAGGAACGCGTCGTCATTAACGGCAACAAGCGTTGCTTGTGCCTCCGACTGCGTCATTTTGATTCCGCCGCCTTCCAAAGCGACACAATTCCAAACGCCCTGGAGTGATTTTGTATCCTTGGGTTTGTCGGCTGCGACAAAAAACAATGGCAGAAGTACAATACACATTTTTCGTAGCATGGTGTGGTCCTAACTTCTATTTTGAAATCTTCCGCTAGGTAAAGCCCAGAACGTCCAGGCTGATAACGAGATACATCCTAACACTGGCGCGGGGGGCGGTGACCAATTTCAAACGCAATTCGCCCCCACTATGGAAGGGTCGATAAACTGGTCTAGGTAAAGCATCGCGGAGAGGTT
>JAYUFG010000323.1:0-12317 GCA_043738845.1 Planctomycetaceae bacterium | reverse complement strand
GCCCGACATGGCCAATGCAAGCACCCGTACTCACACCGGAAAATCGGGCGTCAGTTACAACGGCAACTTCGCGACCCCATTCCAAATGTTTGAGAGCCGCCGTGAGTTGATACGTTTCTTCCATTCCACTTCCCATCGGACCGCGACTGACGAGAACCAACACATCGCCAGCACGAATGGGCGTCGCGCCGCGACCTTTGATCGCTTCCATCGCCGAGCGTTCCGTGGTGAAGACTCGGGCAGGTCCAGTCTTGCGATAAATTCCGTCGGGCGAAACGGACCGGGCATCAATCGCCGTACTCTTAATGACGGAACCGTCAGGCGCGAGGTTCCCTCGCGGAAAACAAATCGTACTCGTGAGTCCTTTTTCGCGGGCACGCTGGGGCGACATGATTACATCGTCGGGATCAATGCCGTCGTGTTCGCGCAAGATTTTTTTCAAGGCTGCGCGACGTTCCGAAGTTTCCCACCATTCGAGAACCGTCTTCAACGACTGGCCCGTCACCGTGAGGACATCAAGATCGAGCAAGTTCAATTCCCGTAAATGCAGCATGACTTCGGGCACGCCACCCGCGAGAAAAACTTGCACCGTTGGATGACCGACCGGTCCGTTGGGCAAGGCGTCCACCAAGCGCGGCGTTTGACGATTGACCTGTTCCCAATCTTGCACCGAAGGACGAGCCAAGCCCGCCGTGAAGGCAATCGCCGGAATATGCAGCAAAAGATTCGTCGAACCGCCGAACGCGGCGAACACCGTCATCGCGTTCCGCACCGCCGCCGGAGTGAGAATGTCTTTGGTCGTGCGGCCTTGTCGAGCGAGTTCCATCAAGGCCCGCGCACTGCGGGTGGCCAGGTCGAGCCAGATCGGTTGACCACTGGGAGCGAGTGCGGAGTGCGGGAGCGACATTCCAAGTGCTTCGCCGACAACCTGCGACGTCGCCGCCGTGCCGAGAAATTGGCACCCACCACCGGGTGACGCGCATGCTCGACAACCGAGTGCGGCCGCTTCCTCCAGGTCAATCAGCCCATGCACGTATCTTGCACCGAGCGTTTGAATTTTGCCCGCATCCTCACCTGTTGAGGGCGGCAGAGTCACGCCCCCCGGCACCAACACGGCGGGCAAATCGGTCATGCCAGCTAAGGCCATCATCATCGCGGGCATTCCTTTATCGCACGTCGCGACGCCGAGGACGCCCTTGCGAGTTGGAAGTGAACGAATCAAGCGGCGAAAGACAATCGCCGCATCATTGCGATAGGCGAGGCTGTCGAACATGCCCGTCGTCCCTTGCGTTCGCCCGTCACATGGATCAGAAACGAACGCAGCGAACGGGACACCGCCGTTACTTTTGATTTCGCGAGCGGCGGCTTGAACGAGCAGGCCTACCTCCCAATGGCCGGTGTGATAACCAAGAGCGATGGGCTTTCCGTCGGGAGCGCGGACACCCCCTTGTGTGCTAAGGAGCAGAAATTGCGGGCCGAGCATTTCGTCAGGACGCCAGCCCATTCCGGCATTTTGCGACAAGCCGAACAAGTCTCCACTGCTCCAGGTGCGAAGCATTTCGTCGGAGAGCGGAAGTGAACCGCTCGGCCCGGCGGCTTTAGTTTGCACGTCGAAGAGGGCGGGATCGGAATCAAAGTGGGAGCGGTTTGGCATCGGATTAGGTTTTCGGCTTTAAGTCAGATACCTATTACATGTCACGAACAATCAACGTCGCTTCCGTCAGGAAAGGGGTACCGACCTAGACCGGATAGAGTCACCAATAGACGGGGACTTTGACGTTGTGATGGACTTATTGTAGCCGATTTGGCGAGTTTTGTCGGGCGGCAAAACTCCCACCAAACGGTATAATGTGTCGGCGTAGGGTGCGGTGTGCATAGTAGTTATTCCAATGCGCGGACCTTCGCTCGCTCGCGCCGGTCCATTGGTCCGCACCGCAGACCGTACAAGACTTTGAGGCAAAAAACAATTCCGCTGGATTGCTCGTTAGCCCGGTTTTCCCCAGAAATACACGCACCAATTCCATTCGCGAAAATCAAAACGCACAATGCCAATCGACCCAGAAATCGCCGAAGTTATTCGTATTCGCGGGGCCAGGGTCCATAATCTCCGCAATGTCGATCTCGACATTCCGCGAGATCAATTGGTCGTTATCACCGGAGTCAGTGGGTCGGGCAAGAGTTCGCTTGCCTTTGACACGCTCTTCGCTGAGGGACAGCGGCAATATCTTGAAAGCCTGTCGTCGTATGCGCGACAATTTCTCAATCAACTTGAACGGCCCGACGTTGATTTGATCGAAGGGCTACCGCCGACAATTTCCATCGACCAACGCTCTGGCAGCAGCAATCCCCGCAGCACCGTCGCAACCCTCACCGAGATTTACGATTACCTACGGCTGCTGATGGCCCGACTGGGCGAGCCAAAGTGTCATCAATGTGGAACCGTGATTCACCAACACTCGCCGGAAGAAATTTCGGAGCGGCTGCTCGCTCTGCCCGCCGGGACGAAGGTCGTCATTCTCGCACCGTTCGCGAAAGGCGTGAAAGGTGAACAGCCCGAAACTTTCACCACAATTCGTAAAGCCGGTTTTATTCGCGTGCGAGTGAATGGCGAGATCGTCGATGTCGAGCATCACGGCGAGTTGTCGAATCGTAAGACCTACTCCATCGAGGCGGTTGTGGACCGCGTCGTGATTCGCGAAGGGGTCGAGGAGCGCGTCGCGGAAAGTGTGGACCTCGCCGTGAAACATGGCGAAGGGGTCGTCGGGATTTCTTGGTTCGAACGAGAGAATGACGAAAGCAGCGAAGGGGTTTGGCACGAAGAAGTTCATAGCACCCTGTTCGCTTGTCCCAATTGCAAACTGGCTTTTCCGGAATTAGAGCCAAGGACGTTTAGCTTCAATAGCCCGTATGGTGCATGCCCCGACTGCGAAGGACTTGGCACGCGGTTTGAATTCGATCCCGAATTGGTTGCGCCGAATCTGTCATTGTCGCTCGCGGCGGGAGCGATTTTTCCGTGGAAGCCGCACGACCTGCACATCGACCAAGAGCGAATCAAAGCGATTAAGCCCTTTCTCACCCGCACAAATCTCGCTTGGGAAACGCCTCTGGCGGAATGGCCGGAGGAAAAACGCCAACAGTTTTTTCAGGGCGAGGGGGATTTCCCCGGTCTCATGCAGGTACTCGAAAAAGAATTCGTCACGACGACCGATCCGGATGAAATCGAGCGATTGGAATTGTTTCGCGGTGTTGTTCCATGCGGAGCGTGCGGCGGGGCACGCTTGCGACCCGAGGCCAGAAATGTTCGTCTCCACGGTCGGGCTATCCACGAGATCAACCGGCTGACCGTGACGCAGGCTCGCGAGTTCTTTGGTTCATTGAAGTTCCCGCGCGACGATCAGCCGATTGCCAAACCGCTCATTACCGAGATCATCAAACGCTTGACCTTTCTCGAAAAGGTCGGCGTCGAGTATCTGTCGCTGGAGCGACCGGCCGACACTCTGAGCGGCGGCGAATTGCAAAGAGTCCGGCTGGCCAGCGGGATCGGGTCGGGCTTGGTCGGCGCGTGTTACATTCTTGACGAGCCGTCGATTGGTCTCCATCCTCGCGATAATGAACGTTTGATCGAAGCACTCCGTGACCTGCACGCGCTCGGCAACACCGTGATTGTCGTCGAACATGACGAAGCGATGATGCGGGCGGCCGATTATCTCATTGACATCGGCCCCGGCGCAGGACGGCTCGGCGGAAATGTCGTCGCCTACGGAACGCCCGACGACGTCATTCAAAGCGGTTCACTCACCGCCAAATACCTCACCGGCGAATTGACCTGCGGACCGCCGACCCTACACCGTAAACTTGCGAAAACTCGCTCGATCACGCTGGAAGGTGCGACGACCAACAATCTCAAAAACGTCACCGTGCGATTTCCACTGTCGGCGTTGGTCTGCGTGACGGGCGTGAGCGGGTCTGGCAAGAGTTCGCTGATGAATGAAACTTTGGCACGGGCGATCCAGCGACGGCTTTCCGGTTCTGGCCCCAAGCCTGGCCCGTTCACAAGCCTGCGCGGGGTGAGCCAAATTGACAAGCTCGTGCAAGTCGATCAATCGCCCATCGGCCGCACGCCTCGCAGCAATCCGGCCACGTACACCGGTCTCTTCGACGAAATTCGCAAGGTCTTCGCCGGGACGAAGGGGGCCAAGCAATTGGGGTTTAAGGCCGGGCGATTTAGTTTCAACGCCAAAGGGGGGCGCTGCGAAACGTGCCAGGGACACGGAATGCGCAAGATCGAAATGAACTTTCTGCCCGACCTGCTCGTTCCCTGCGAAGAGTGCGAAGGGCGGAGATTCAATCGACAGACATTGCAGATTCGCTACAAGGAAAAAAACATCGCCGAAGTTTTGGAAATGAAAATCGACGAGGCGACGACTTTCTTTGAGAACTTTCCGCTGATCCTCCGCTTGTTGAATTCGCTGCAAGAGGTCGGCCTGGGCTATCTGTCGCTCGGTCAATCGGCGACGACTCTGTCCGGCGGAGAAGCACAACGGGTCAAACTTGCGACTGAACTCGCCCGCGTCGATACGGGCCAGACGCTTTATTTGCTCGACGAACCGACGACCGGCTTGCACTTTGACGACGTTCGCAAGTTGCTGGCCGTGTTGCAGCGTCTCGTCGATTTGGGCAACACGGTGATCGTGATCGAACACAACATCGACGTGATCCGCAGCGCAGATTGGGTGATCGACCTCGGACCTGAAGGGGGCGAACGGGGTGGACATCTTGTCGCGGAAGGGACGCCCGAGGAAATCGCCGCCCTGTCGGGCAATCACACGGGCCGGTTTCTATAGAATTGTCGCATTAAACATTGTCGTCTTTCGCGGCGAGGCTGTTAATTTTTTGAACTGACGGAGGAGTTAATCACTCTGCTTTAGTCGCGGCCTGCGCCGCAGCTTCTTTGGAGAGTTTGAACTCTGGGCCGGGCGGACAATACTGAATGTCGTCGGGTACATTCCAAGGGCTGGGCAAAATCTGGCCGCCGATGTGAGAATCGCAGCCGATTGAACTGGCGGTGATGAACAGGCCGAGTCCGCAGAGCAGATTTTTGAAAACCCGTTGTGATCTGTAATTCGTGCGCATCGTCATACCTCTCGCAGACCGTTTGGTGAACGAAAGTGTATCGGGACATCGAACCGGCGAACGGTCGCTGATTCGATGACCCCGGAATTGCCGACGAACTTCCAGCACCGACAGGAAAAAATCGTGCAAGCGTCGGGCCTTAGCGTCGCGGCTTTTGACCTTGCTGGAGGATCAATTCCTCTTTGTACGTGGCCTGCGCGGCCGCTTCTTTAGAGAGTTTGAACTCCGTGCCCGGCGGGAAGTATTGGATATCGTCCGACAGGTAGTAAGGGCTGGGCAGCATCTGGCCACCGACGTAAGACTGGCAGCCAATGGAACTGGCCGTGATGAACAGGCCCAATCCGCAGACCAGACTCTTGAAAAGTCGTTGTGAACCTTGATTCGTGTGCATCGTCATACCTCTCGCGCTCGGAACGGCGGTTAAATTCGTCACCATCGTTATCGTCCTTAGAACCGTTACAACTTTCACCTTTTCCGCAAAGTTCGCAAAAAACAGCCAACCAAACCGTCGAATTACTTGGACCGTTCGCCTTCAACTGTCAAAATGGGTATGATACAGAGGCGTTTGTTCCTCCCGCTCGTTCGGACGTGTCTCTTTCGCCCCTTTCTTCGCCCCTCTTTTTTGGTGGAACCTTTGGGACTATGAAGATGCGCATTGCTAGCAAAACGTTCGTGATCTTCTCCGCGTTGGTCGGGCTGCTGAGCCTCGGCCGAATTTCTTCGGCGCAGGATCGCTCGTATCCCACCAGCGCGTACTTCTCGCACTTCGCCGATCTATACGACGGTGAGTTGACGAACGCCCTTGAAAACTTCAACGACGATTTGAAGGGTGCTTATAAGACCGTCAACACGCGCTGGATTGACTCGATCTGTTACCACACGATGTGCGGAGAGTCGCTCTATCAGATGGGCCAACTTCGCAAGGCGATGGAGCATTATAACGCCGCCCTTAATATCTATTTGAATTATCCCGACTGGATGATTCGCGTTCAATTTCCCGCGACGCTGTCACCGCTCAACGCCGGTCGTGGTCCGGCTCCCTGGGGCAAGAGTCGTCGAGCGGCCAAGGGGGTGCGATTTCCGGAACGGATGACCGTCTCGGTCGGAAAGCTCGATCAAAGCGATACCGTGGCCAAGGGGGGCGTCGTCCAACAGGCTCAACTCTTTCCCGTCTGCGTGCAAGAAATCTGTCGCTGCACGGCAATCTGTTTGCATCGCCGTCGCGAGCTGCTGGGGCCAATTTGCGCCTATGACCCGCTGACGAAGCGAATGTTGATTGCGCTGCAATCGCCCGTCACGTTGCCCAATCATTGGTCGCAAGCCTGGGTCGATGTGTCGCTGGGGATTGCGCTATTGAGCGATGGGCAAAATGACCTCGCCGCCAAGGTACTCGAACGGTCGCTGCTTGTTTCGGGTCAGTACGATCATCCGCTGACCCCCTGGGCCTTATTGGAATTGGGAAAACTGTCGATGGAAAAAGGAGACTTGAATATCGCGGCTGGCTATCTCGAAGAGGCCTCTTACGCCGGTTTTGATAACGCCGATTATTCCGTGATCGAGGAAACGTTTCGACATGGGCTGACATTGCATCTCACCGCTAATAACAAAGGGATGTTTCCCTTTCTCGCGACCGCGATCCCGTGGGCCAAGACGAAAGCAGGCAAGCAACTTTACGTTTCTCTCTGTTGTGCTTCGGCCGAAAATGCGGTCGTGATGAACGCCACGCAGAACGCAGGCAACGCCATCACCGAAGCAACCAGGGTCATCACCAAACGCCCGATGGCCAATGGCGAAATGGGTGCGCGACTGAAACATGTCGCCGCCCTCGTGCAATATCAATCGGGAAACACGAAAGCGGGCGACGAACTCCTCTCAGCCGCACTCGACTACAAACGGGGTTCGGGAAAGTGGCTCTATCAAATCTCACTCGCCCACGAGTTGGCCCTTGATGGAACACTCGTCACAAAACGAATGGCGACGGGCTTATACGAAAAGGTTTTGCGTGACCCGCAGGGCGAAGATTGGAATTCTGACCCGCTCGAATCGCTCTCGGCCCTGACGCTGAGCAATCTCTTACCGTTTGAGCATTGGTATGAACTTGTGCGGGAGACGAATCAGCCGGAGTTGGCCCTTGAAATCGCCGATCGTGTGCGTCGCCGCCGGTTTTATAGCACGTTGCCGCTGGGTGGACGATTGACTTCCTTACGTTGGATTCTGGAAGCACCCGACGCTGCACTCGATCCAAAGTCGATCTTACAACGTCAAGACTTGCTGGTTCGGTATGGAAAGTATGCCGAGTTCAAGCAAATTGCCAAACAGACCAAGGCCGATCTGGCCAAGCTCCATTTGATCCCGGAATCTGCGGAGGCGGGCAAGCAACACGCCGCCTTGCTCGATCAGTTGGGAAAAGTGAGCCTGCAACAAGAGGCCAAACTGCATGAGATCGCCGCGCGGCGTGAGCCGGCGAACATGGTCTTTCCGCCGCTCAAGAAAACAAAGGACGTGCAAAACGGGCTGCCCGATAGAACGTTGTTGCTGATGTTTTTCACGACGAGTCGGGGGACACACGCTTATTTGATGTCGAATCAAAAGTATGCCTCGTGGGACGTGGCGAACATGCCCGCCATTGAGGGCAAATTGGTGGCTTTATTGCGGGATCTGGGAAATTACGAGGCCAATCATGAGGTTCCGCTGAAAGACATTGCCAGTCAGAACTGGAAGAAACCGGCGAAGGAGATTATGGATTTATTGGTGGCTGGGTCGAAGGTGAATTTCGGCGACGGCAAATTTGACGAGTTGATTATCGTGCCCGACGGCTCGCTGTGGTATGTCCCGTTTGAAGCCTTGCAGGTTGTTGGTACCGACAAAACGGAATCGCTGTTGACTCGCTGCCGAATTCGTTACGCCCCGACCATGGGTTTGGCCACGCCGAACGCCATTCCTCGTAAGACGACGGCCAACGTGGCGGTTGTCGTTGGGAAAATGTATCTTAAAGAAGACCCGGCCGTGGCCCAACAGGCGTTCGAGCAATATCACAAAGCGATTCCCGAAGCAGTTGCGCTGAAAAACTTGCCCGGCGCGTCGTCGCTGTTTCGGACGCAACTCGACGGCTTGACGGTCCATGACGATTTGAACATGACCGGCGGACCGTATGACTGGTCGCCCATGCAGCTTGATAAATCGAAAACGGCGGGCGCACTGGGAAATTGGATGATGCTTCCCTGGGGTTCTCCTGATTATCTGCTCTTGCCCGGCTATCACACGCGAGCGGAAGCCCAGATGAAAGGGACGAGTCCCGGTTTTTCCGGCAGTGAAATTTTCCTCTCGGTCTGTGGAATGATGTCCACAGGAACGCGAACGATTTTGTTGAGTCGCTGGCGGACGGGCGGCGCGTCGAGTTACGAGCTTGTTCGCGAGTTCGCGAAGGAGCTTCCCAACACGGTGGCCGATGACGCTTGGCAGCGAAGCGTGCAGCTTGTCTCGAATTCGCCGATCATTCCCGATCAAGAGCCGCGAATTCAAAAAGTCTCGACGAGCGAGCCACCCAAAGCAGAACATCCTTTTCTCTGGGCTGGATACATGCTGGTTGATTCCGGTGTCCCTCCGGAAAAATCCGACATTCCGCCCAAGGGACCGCCGACCATCAAACCGCTGCAACCCGCCGTTCCGAATAAGAAATAACGCTAAGGGGTGCGTTAGCCCAGAAATGGTGGATCCCAGAGGAAGGTTGTTTTTCCCGGCTGAGACGGGCCGTGGGCATCTGCGTATTTGTTGGCGTTCACCGTATGAAGCGATCCATTTCTGATTTTTTCCATACCACCGCTCCAGAACAACAGGACATTTCTATTGTCTGTTGACGCTATAATCGCAAAACAGGGGACATTTCTAATGGTGCATGACATTTTACGTGAATCACCCCGTTGACGATTGGCCTACTCAATTCGACAATGGGCCGTTTGGTTGACGAGCCAATTTCTCGGCTTCTCAACGGGCCATTTTTCCGTAGACCGAGTTTTTTACGATGAATTTCATTCAGCAAAATGATCCGGCAGTCTGGTCGGCCATTGCGGCGGAACAGGTCCGCCAGCAAGATGGCCTCGAAATGATCGCCAGCGAGAACTACACCAGTCCCGCCGTGATGCAGGCCTGCGGCAGTGTCCTCACCAACAAATATGCCGAAGGTTATCCCGGCCGACGGTACTACGGCGGGTGCGAACATGTCGATGTGATCGAAGACCTTGCGCGAGAGCGGGCCAAAAAACTGTTCGGTGCCGAGCATGTCAACGTGCAGCCGCATTCCGGCAGCCAAGCCAACATGGCCGTCTATCTCTCGGCGATCAATCCGGGCGACACCGTTCTGGGACTGGACCTGGCGCACGGTGGCCATCTAACGCATGGTATGAAGCTGAACATCTCTGGCAAGCTGTATCACTTCTTGGCGTATGGCGTGACGCCCGACACGAATCGAATTGACTTTGACCAAGTGGCAAAGCTGGCTCGCGAGCATCGGCCGAAATTGATCGTGGCCGGTGCGAGTGCGTATCCGCGCGAAATTAAACATGGGAAGTTTGCCGAGATCGCTCGTGAGGTCGGCGCAAAATTGTTCGTGGACATGGCTCATTATGCCGGTTTAGTCGCGGCCGGACTTCACGACAATCCGGTGCCGGTCGCCGATTTTGTCACCACGACGACGCACAAAACCCTGCGGGGGCCGCGCGGCGGAATCTCGATGTGCCGCGCGGAATACGCCAAAGACCTCGACCGCAATGTCTTTCCGGGAATTCAAGGTGGTCCACTCATGCACGTCGTCGCGGGCAAAGCGATTTGCTTCGGCGAAGCCTTGCGACCCGAGTTTAAGCAGTACGCCCAACAGGTCATCAACAATGCCAAGGTTCTCGCCGATACTTTGATGGCGGGCGGATTGCGTTTGGTCAGTGGCGGAACGGACAACCATCTCATGTTGGTCGATGTTACGACCCTTGGCATTGGCGGCAAGCTGGCGGAAGAAACGCTCGAACATTGCGGCATCACGGTCAACAAGAACATGATCCCGTTCGATGCGAGAAAGCCGATGGACCCGTCGGGCGTGCGGATCGGAACACCGGCTCTTTCCACTCGTGGAATGAAGGAAACGGAAATGCGAGCCATCGGCGGTTGGATTTTGCAATCGCTCAAATCGCCCGACAACGCGGTACTGTTGCAGCGAATTCGGAGCGAAGTGTCGCAACTCTGCCAGCAGTTCCCGGTGCCAGCAATGCAGTTTGCAAGCTGATTCCGTTTTGCCAATCGTCGGAGTGGTCTTATGCGGTGGCTCGCTCTCGATATTGGCGGTGCGAATTTGAAAGCGGCCGACGGTCGCGGCTTCGCGGTGAGTCGGCCCTTTGCATTATGGAAGTCGCCAGAGAAGTTGGCCGCCACGCTACGTGATATAATTGCGGAATCTCCGGCGGCCGATTGTCTCGCGGCGACCATGACCGGCGAGTTGGCCGATTGCTTTCGCACCAAGGCCGACGGCGTGCGACAGATTGTCGAGTCGCTGGTCACAGCGGCGGAAGGGCGAGATGTCAAAATCTATCTCACGACGGGCGAGTTCTGTTCGCCCGCCGCAGCGATTGCTCAACCGCTCCTCGCAGCTGCGTCGAATTGGCACGCGCTCGCGAAGTTCGCCGGTCAATTTGCACCAAGCGGTGTGGCCCTCTTGCTCGATATTGGCTCGACGACCTGCGACATTATTCCGCTGCTCAATGGTGTGCCCAACTCCGTCGGCGTGACCGATACCGAGCGACTTCTCTCCGGCGAATTGGTCTACACGGGCGTCGAGCGCAGTCCCGTTTGTGCAATCACGCAGACACTGCCGTGGCGGGGCAAACATTGCCCGGTGGCGCAGGAGTTATTTGCGACCAGTTGGGACGCTTACTTGCGGTTAGGCTGGGTGCCGGAAGAACCGCTCAGTACACACACGGCCGACGGACGACCAGCGACGAAGGAATTCGCCCGCGACCGGCTCGCGCGAATCATCTGTGCGGATCGCGAAATGTTCAACGACGACGATGCCGACCGGGCGGCGGCGCATATTTGGGAGTGTCAGCAAATCATGCTCGAAGCGGCCATGATGCGCGTCATTCAGCGTTCTGCGGAACTTCCCGCGACGTATATTCTTTCGGGCCAAGGCGAGTTTCTCGGCCGACGAATGGTGCAACACTTGTTGAAGACGACACAAGCGACCTCACTTTCGCTGAACGACAGATTAGGGCCAATGCTCTCGCGGTGCGCGCCAGCCCATGCGTTGGCCTGTTTGGCGAGCAAGCCATAGGGGCGGCCGGCTTTCGCGGAAAACTGTTTTGCCGGGGCCGTTTAGGGAATGCGTTTCGCCCGACACTGCCAAACTCCGTAGAAAAATTCCGCTCCGCCGCCAAGTACCGCGCCCCAGGCCACGACATACGTTCCGTTCGACTTCGCCAGCGAGAGCGAACCACACGTAGCAACAATCCCCAGTAGGCACCACGCCGCACCCAGAAACAGATGACGACGTGGCCAAGGGTTGCAAGGACTACGTGGCAGTGGTTTTGGCTCCGACGACATCGGCGATCCTTGGTACGCACTTGCGTACCCTTCGCGGGTCAATCTTTCGCAAACGCCGAATCGAACGCCCGACCGCTGGGACGGAAGTCCCACTTCTTGACGTTCTCGCAGGCTTCCCGCGCACCGTGCTCGCGATCCATGCCGCAATCTTCCCATTCGACCGACAGCGGGCCTTGATAGTTGACATGGTTTAGAGCGCGAATGATTTCCTCAAAATTAACGCCGCCTCGGCCAGGCGAGCGGAAGTCCCATCCGCGTCGCGGATCGCCAAAGTTCAAGTGACTGGCCAAGATTCCCGAGCGTCCGTTCAACGTCACAATCGCATCCTTTACATGCACGTGATAAATGCGGTCAGGAAACGCGCGAATGAACTCGACCGGATCGACCCCCTGCCACAGCAAATGGCTCGGATCAAAGTTAAAGCCAAACTCCGGCCGATGACCAAGTGCCTCGAGCGCACGTTCTGCGGTGTAAATGTCAAACGCGATTTCGGTCGGATGGACTTCGAGTGCAAACTTCACGCCGCATTCGGCGAATACATCGAGGATCGGATTCCATCGCTCGGCCAGCAAATTAAAGCCGTCGTCGATCATTGTGGGAGG
>JAYUFG010000322.1:0-4653 GCA_043738845.1 Planctomycetaceae bacterium | reverse complement strand
CGCCTTTGCGTGAGACTTTGTCACTCTGTTGCGAGGCAAAGAATCTCACGCAAAGGCGCAAAGCTCGCAAAGAATACCTAAAAAGCCCGCCGAATCTGATTGGTCAAAAACACTTAAATGACGAATCACTTCCAACGGTAAAACTTTTGCCCGAATTTTAGAGTTAGAAACTGAGCCACCCGTTGTGATATAATCCTGAATGTCATCGCGATGATCGTCTATGATTCCCGCCGTCCTCACCGCGTCTGTTGGTTATCCTGCCTGTTTGTTGTGGTTGTTGATTCCCGCCCACCTGACCTCCCGCCCCGCCTTTCGCTAACTCGAAAACTTAAGTAGGGTTCTTCCATGAAGCCTAATGCCTTGCGCCGTGTTGCACTGTTGCTTTCCGCCTGTGCGGGCTGGCTGTTGAACAGTTCCGCAACCGCCATCGTCTTGGCAGGCGATGTCCTCCCGCCGGTCAGTGAGCGATTCGCCCCCGAAAAAGAAACCTCGCTCGACGAGTCGCCCGACTTTCGTCAGCACGTGTTGCCCTTGATGGGGCGGCTTGGCTGCAACGGTCGGGCCTGTCACGGTTCTTTTCAGGGACAAGGTGGTTTTCGCCTCTCGCTGTTTGGCTACGATGCCCAAATGGACCATGACGCTTTGATGAAGGGTGCCCATCCCCGCGTCGATGCAAAGGACGTTGATAAGAGCCTTCTGCTGCTCAAGCCATCGAAGCAGGTTGAACATGAAGGAGGCGAGCGGCTGAAAAAAGATAGCTGGCAATTTCGACTCGTGAAGAAATGGATCACCGATGGAGCGAAGCCGGTCCCGGCGGATGGTCCTAAATTCGACCACCTCGAAATCACGCCAAAAGAAATTGTCTTCGCCAAAAAGGGCGAGACGGCTCAACTGAAAGTCATCGCCGTTTGGCACAACGGAATTCGCGAGGATGTCACGCCAATCTGTCGCTTTCGTTCGAACGACGATGGCGTCGCAAGAATCAACGAAGACGGCCTGATTACGTCGCTCGAAGTGGGCGACACCGATGTCGTCGCGTTTTACGACAATGGCGTGCAGCCGATCCCGGTTATGTTGCCGGTCTCCGACAAGGTTGGCCCGAATTTTCCCGACATCGCCGCGCCGACCAAAGTCGATCAACTGATTACTGAAAAGCTCCGCAAGGCTGGGATCGTTCCGTCGGAAGTTTGCGCCGATGTCGAGTTCCTCCGTCGGGCGTGTCTCGATATCACGGGCACGTTGCCAATACCCAGTGAAATTGACCCATTCGTGAATGACAAGTCGCCCGACAAGCGAGCGAAAAAGATCGACGAACTGCTCGAACGGCCCGGATATGCTGCATGGTGGGCGACCAAGTTCTGCGATTGGACCGGCAACAACGCGACCCAGTTCAATCAATTTTTTCAAAACAGCGGAATCGACAATTCGTCGATTTCTGCCCAGTGGTATTACTGGATTTTTGAACGGCTGAAAACCAACGTCCCCTACGACAAAATGATTGAAGGGATCGTGGTCTCGCGGAGCCGAGAGCCGGGCGAAGAGTACGAAGCCTATTGCAAAGAACTGCAACAAACGTCGCAGGGAGACCCCAAAGAGTTCGCCAAGCATTCGACCATGCCCTATTACTGGATGCGGCAAAACTTCCGCAAGCCGGAAGATATGGTCATCGGCTTTAGCTACACCTTTCTCGGTTTGCAAATTCAGTGTGCCCAATGTCACAAACACCCGTTCGACCAATGGTCGAAAAAAGATTTCGACAAATTCGCGGGCTTCTTCACGCGGATTGGCGTCGGCGTCGCGCCCGACGCGGCCGAACAATTTAGCAAGTTGACCAAGGAAACCAACCTGACGGCCATCAAGGACAATAAAGAACTTCGCCAAAAGGTCATGGACTTTATCAAAGCGGGTCAAGCGATCCCACAACGAGAGTTATTCGTCGGCTTAAAGCCGGGCGAAAAGCCTAACACGAAAGCTTTGGCCGAAAAGGGAATCAAAGGAATTCAACCACCGCCGGTGGGTGCCGCGACCGCTTCGCTCCTCGGCGGAGAATCGCTCGACCTGTCTAAGCTCGACGACCCGCGTCAGGCCCTGATGGACTGGATGCGCAACGATCCGACCAAGTATTTTGCTCGCTCGATTGTCAATCGCGTGTGGGCGAGTTATTTCAGCCAGGGGATCGTGAATCCGGCCGACGAGTTGAACTTGGCCAATCCGCCCAGCAATGCCGCGTTATTGGACTTTCTGACCAAGGCGTTTGTCGAACACAATTACGATCTCAAATGGCTGCATCGCGAAGTTACGAACAGTCTCGCCTATCAACGGTCGTGGAAAGTGAACGAGACCAATCGTCTTGATTTGCGGAACTTTAGTCATGCTTCCCCGCGACGTTTGCCTGCCGAAGTGGCGTATGACGCGCTGGTGCAAGCGACCGCTGGCGACGACGAAATCAAAGCAATGCAGGAAAAGATCGACGACCGGGCGATTGGGCCGTATGTCGGTGTTGCTGGAAAAGGCAAACGGAACGGCAACACTTATGTGATGACCGTGTTCGGCCGCCCACCGCGAATTAGCACCTGCGATTGCGAACGAGTGACCGACGCGAGCCTGTTGCAAACGATTTATCTGCACAACGACAGTGAGTCGCAAGGACTGCTGGTGCGACAGAACAGTTTCGTGATGAGCAATCTCAAGAAGCCGGTCGATGAATTCATCGACCAAGCCTATCTGCACGTTTTAAGTCGGCATCCTTCGGCTGTAGAAATCGAAACCTGCTTGAGCTATTTCCCATCGAGCGGAGGAGGTCGCATCAGCGATCAGAATGAACGCCGCGATCTCGTGTGGGCGTTAATCAACACCAAAGAGTTTATCGTTAATCATTAAAACCGAGATGTAAACAGGGAGCTTACGCTCCCCGCTCGCCACCAATCACCAGACCACCACTCACTACCTTTCCACCAAGGACTTCTCACATGGCTACAAACCGATATTGCGACGGCGTTCAGCGGCGTGACTTCATTAAAGTCGGTGCCCTCGGCGGCCTGGGACTTAATCTGGCCGGTTACTTGAAAATGAGTGCGGCGGGCGAAGTCTCCGCGAACACTCGGGCGAAGTCGGCCATCGTCATCAATCTGCAAGGGGGTCCAACCCACATGGACACCTTTGACCTCAAGCCCGACGCTCCCGCCGAATATCGGGGTGATTTCAAACCGGTCGCGACGAACGTACCGGGCATGGAAATTTGCGAGCACCTGCCCAAGCTGGCCAAGTGTGCCGACAAGTACGTAATCTTGCGGGGCGTTTCACACAGCGTTGCCGCCCACGAGTTGGGGCAGAAGTACATGCACACCGGCAATCGGCCCACACCCGCGCTCGAGTATCCGGGCATCGGTTCGGTCGTCGCGAAGGAATTTGGCTCAATGCCGGACCTGCCGGGTTACGTCGCGATTCCCAGCACGAACCATCGGGCTGGCTATCTCGGCGTGCAGTATGCCGCGTTTCAGACAAACAGTACGCCCCTGCTCGGCAAGCCGTTTCAGGTTCGCGGAATTTCTGTCGCGGGCGGAGTGACCATCGGCGATATTGAAAAGCGACAAACCTTGTTGCAAGACCTCGACAAGACAATTGCCGTGGCCGAAGCCAATAGCGACCTCATCAACGGTCTCGATCAGTTCAGCCACCAAGCCCATCAGATCATTACCTCGAAGCGGGCACGAGATGCGTTCGATCTTTCCAAGGAAAACGTGAAACTCAGTGAGTCGTTCGGCAATCATGCCTTCGGTCAAAGCTGCTTGCTGGCAACGCGACTGGTCGAGGCGGGCGTGCGATTCGTCACAGTCTCTCACGGTGGTTGGGACACACACGGCGATAACTTCACGCAATTGAAGAACGGCAAGTGCGGCGTCCTTGATGACGGACTGGCGGGGCTGTTCACTACACTCGCCGAACGAGGCTTGCTCGAATCGACCGCCGTCTACGTGACCGGCGAGTTCGGCCGCACTCCAAAGATCAATGCCAAGGCTGGACGCGATCATTGGCCGCGGGCGATGTTCGTCCTCATGGCGGGTGGCGGGATGAAAATGGGACAGGTCATCGGTGCCAGCGATGCCAAGGGGGAAGGCCCCGCGAACAAAGCCATCACGCCCGAGATGGTCGCCGGTTCGCTCTATAAATCGCTGGGGATCGACTACTCGAAGGAATATCACACCCCTTCCGGACGTCCCGTGATGATTATCCGCGACGGGAACATCGTGGAAGAGTTGTTCTAAGAATCAGGCCTGGAGATTCAGTGATTACAACTCTTCCAAGAGCTTGTAGTCGGCATGGGAGCCGATCCAAAACCAGATCGCTATCAATGACCGCCACCGCCCGGTAGCCAATGCCGAATAGGTCGGCGGGTCGGGATGCACTTTTTTGAAGCGTAATCCCGGGTGGGATGGGTTCTAAAGAAATAGCTTGTAAGTGTCGCGTACTTGTACGCGCACATTCGCTGGGAGTTTGGCCAAAAATTCGCGGAACCGTCGCGTCGTGCGCGAGTTCATAACCGCTCCGGGTCGAGTGCAGGGCGATTGCATGTTAATTCTCGGAAAAACCGGCGATTAACCGCTCGAGGGTCTCGTCATTCCAGCCGCAGCGTTTGCGTTTGCCGCGAATGTT
>JAYUFG010000321.1:0-4653 GCA_043738845.1 Planctomycetaceae bacterium | reverse complement strand
GCGACGAAGCCCACCGCTTTGCTCAGCATTATCACAAAATCTTGCGACACAAAGCCCGATTCGATGTCGAGACGGGCGCAGCGGATTACGATCCCACGGCGTGACGTGCCAACGATCAAAAGCGAAGTTTGAAAGCAAACAAGGCAAACGTACTCAGCGAGGGTCGAAGCAATCGAACAGGTTTTTCACATTCGCTGTTTTGAGGAACCGCTGGGAAGCGTCCTTTACATATATCTGCAAATATCCACCAAGGTGGTTGTCGTCAATCCGTCCCAAAAGTGTCCTCAAAATGAACGCGGTTTGCAATTTTTCATGGACATTAAAACGGACACGAAAAACGTCATACCCGTTACAAAATCTGCGATTTTGCAAAAAACGGCTTGCAAATTGCGAAACCCCAAGGTTTCGTTCTGCCTAATCGCCCTAGCTTCGCAGTCTTGCCGCATTTGGCACGCCGGTTGCACTTGATAACCTGCAAAGATCCACGTTGGCCCAATCGGCGAGACGTGTATAATTCCAACGGGCTTATATCCCACTCGCAATCTTTGCGCGCGGCCGCGAACGGATTCGGTGCTGACGATGCATTTAGGGCACATTCTCCACCACTGGCGAAATACGCAACATAGACGCGGCGGGCAAATTCGCTCGCCGAAAGAAACACGCCCAATTCTACGGACACAGGAGTTCGATTATGTCAAACCGACAATTCTACACACGTTTCGGAGCGGTCATTTTCCTGTCGCTCCTGGGAATGAGCTTCATTCATCAACCAGCGATTTCGCAAGAGCCGTTGTTGGTCCCGCCACTCGATGGTCCGCAACCCAACGGTGTTCAACCGGCGGGTCATAACGAACAAGTCGAAGTCCTCACGCATGGCCCCGTCCATGAAGCATTCGCTGAATCGATTCAGCTTGATCCGAAATCAGACTTACTGGTGAAGAAACAACCACCGGCCGCGATTGAAGAAGTTCCGCCCGATGTAAAACCGGCGGGCGACAACGTGGCGTGGATCCCCGGTTATTGGTCGTGGGACGACACTCGCAACGATTTTCTCTGGGTCAGCGGCGTATTCCGCGCGACACCGCCGAACCGAACCTGGGTTCCCGGTTACTTCGCGCAAGCGAACGACGGCTGGAAATGGACGCCCGGCTTTTGGGCACAAGCTCAGGCGCAGCATGTCGAATACTTGCCGCAGCCGCCCGCGACTTTGGAATCGGGACCGACCAGCGACTCGCCGGGCAATGATCATTATTGGGTCAGCGGTTGCTGGCTTCATCGGGGTGGCCACTACGCTTGGCGACCGGGTTATTGGACCGCCGTTAACCCAAACTGGATTTGGATTCCCGACCATTACGCGTGGGCACCATGCGGATATGTTTTCGTGCCGGGATATTGGGATTATCCGATGAACTATCGGGGGACATTGTTCGCGCCGGTTTGTTTTCACGAGCCGGTCTATTTGAATCGCGTTTACGTTTATCGCCCGGCCGTCGTGGTGGACGTGGGCATCTTGTCGGTTCATTTGTGGAACCGGCCTCAATGCTCTCACTATTATTTCGGCGACTATTACGGTGCGACCTACGTGGGTTTGGGGTATTCACCCTGGTTCGTTTCGTACTCAAGCTATCACGGCTGTTACGACCCGATGTTCAACTACTATCGCTGCGTTCACCACGACGAGCCGCGTTGGGCGGTGAGTATTCAGATTCAGCACAACTATTACGTTGAGCATGAGAATCATCGCCCGCCCGCGACGTTTGCCGCGCAGGCCGATTTTTCACGCAGAATGCACGACGATCCCCATCCCGCACCGGCGGTCGTCGCAATTGGTGGCGGCCGAGTCGGCACGAAGGTCGGCTCGACCATGATGGCGACGACGTTGTCTGACGCGGTTGACAAGAAGAACGTCACTTCGCCGACTAACTTTGAGCGGATCAAACCGGAAACCCATCAACAGTTGACTTCGTCCTTAAAGGAAGTCCGCGCAGCGAGTGCGGAACGGAGCCAGCACGAGACCGCCGCAGCGACCGGTGGCGTTAAGATTGGACAATTCAACCCGAATAATGGAGGCGCGACGGGCGCAACAAACCCCACAAACGCGACCGGCCAAAATTTTGCCTTGCAGGGCAAACCCATCGGTGGCGTGAAGTTGAATTCAAACGGAACGGGCGTCACCGCGATGAGTACGCAACAAATTCCGGCCGGAGCGACAAACGGTTCAACGGCCGCAGGTTCAGGCGTATCCACATCACCGGGCACAAACGGCAGTAATGGAAATCCTTTAGTTGGAAATGCAACCGGTCAACAGAACGGTCGTCGCACGCTCGGCGGACCAAACGGCACCAACAATGCTAGTGGTGCGGCGGGAACCGTCACTGGAAGTCCGCCGACGATTGGCAATGCGACATCGGGCGTTGGCAACAATCTCGGTGCAACAACCGGCTTGAGCAAGACTCCGAACCTCGCGCCGCCCAATGTTAGTAATCCTGTTGGCGGTAATCCAATTGTTAGTAATCCGTCCGGTGGAAATCCTGGCCTGGGTAATGCGCCCACAGGCGTCACGAACAATAACCCGCCGAATCTTGGTGCCGCCAAAGTTCTCTCGAATGGTGGTCCAACCATCGGCA
This sequence comes from Planctomycetaceae bacterium, assembly GCA_043738845.1. Lineage (GTDB taxonomy): Bacteria > Planctomycetota > Planctomycetia > Pirellulales > DASRSE01 > DASRSE01. Next base: position 2,026 of record JAYUFG010000321.1, on the reverse strand, counting down.
ATCCACCTACTGTAACTAATAACAATCCGCCGAACGGCAGTGGTGCGAGAATACTCTCCGGCGGCACGAATGGTGGAAACCCAGCATTGGGAAATCCGGGTGTCGGAATCACTGGCGGGAACAAGCCGCCCACACTCAACCCGACCCTTCCGACCGTTGGCCCAGGCGTTGGCGTTGCCCCGCGAGCCGTGACGCCGCAACCGAGAAATCCTCCGGGCGGCGGCAATAATAGCAACTCCAACAAGGGAAAGAACGACGACAAGGGGAAGGGTGCCTTCAATTTGCAACCCGATGCGCGACGCATTGTCGTTCAACCGGTTGCTCCCTCATTCAGCCCACCTCGCGAGCGCGTCATCAGTTCTCCCACCATTCCGAAAGCGGTCTTAGCTTCGCCCAGCGTTGGAAACCCGAATGCCGGAAGAGTTGTTGCCAAGCAAAATGCCACGCCCTCGCAGCCTAATCCGGCCGTCACCTCACGACTGACATTCCCCAACGGTCAGGCCCGCGGCAATTCGCAAACGAAACCCGTGACCAACAATCCTAACCCGGACGACGCCAAAAAAATCCGCGATAAGCTCCTCGGACGATAAATCGAGTCGAGGAGTCAAGTCCGCTCGACAACCAATGAGATGGGGTACCGTTCACTCCCAGCGGCGGGTACAACAACGGTAGACAAATTGTCCTACTGTTTCTCTATCCGCTCCTCGGTGCAATGGACCTTTCTCGCATCTATCTCGACAATGCTGCCACGAGTTGGCCCAAGCCTGAAAGTGTCTACGCGGCCGTCGATGATTTTCAGCGGCGAGTTGGCGCATCTGCTGGGCGAGGCGTTTATCACGAGGCAACCGAGGTCGGCCGATTAGTTTTTGCAGCACGGCGGGCCATCGCTCAACTGCTGGGGGTCAAAGAGCCTAAACGAATTATCTTCACCCACAACGGGACCGACGCGCTCAATTTGGCCCTGTATGGTTTGTTGCTTCCGAACGACCATGTCATCACGACCGTCGCCGAGCATAACTCCGTCCTGCGACCGCTCCGACATCTGGAACAAAGTCGCTCGCTGAATGTCACCCGATTGGGCGTCGATGCCGCTGGCCATGTTGATCTCGATCATGTTCGCCAAGCGTTGACGAAACAAACTCGCCTCATTGTCCTGACCGCCGCATCGAACGTGACGGGCACCTTGCAACCGATCAACGAAGTCGGCCAAATCGCCAAAGTGGCGGGCGTCCGATTCTTAATCGACGCGACTCAAGCGGTCGGGCACGTTCCCTTTTCCGTTGACGAGTGTCACGCCGATCTGGTCGCCATGCCGGGACATAAAGGGCTGCTTGGTCCGTTGGGAACGGGTGTGCTGTACATCGCCCCAGGCGTCGAACAAGAACTCGAAAGCATTCGTCAAGGTGGCACCGGCAGTCGCAGCAATGATGATTTGCAACCGGATGAGTTGCCCGACAAGTACGAAGCGGGAAATCTCAACGTCCCTGGCATCATTGGATTAAAGGCGGGGGCTGAGTTTCTTTTGTTCGAAGGTGTCGCCCCGATTCGCGAACACGAGTTGTCCTTAACCCGCCGCTTGCTCGACGGTTTGTCCGTTTTGTCGGCGAACAAAAAGTTGTGCATCGTCGGTCCCTCGTCGGCCGAAAGTCGCGTCGGCGTGGTCAGCCTCACCTTGTCAGGGTACGAACCGCAAGAGGCTGCCACTTTGCTCGATGCGAATTATCGGATTCAAGTCCGAGCGGGCTTGCATTGTGCCCCGCTGATCCATCGCGCGCTGGGAACTCTCAGTACCGGTGGCACGCTCCGCATTAGTTTTGGCCCGTTCAACACACTCGAACATGTGGATCAGACTATCAACGCTTTGACGGAAATCTTCGATGCTTAGCCCGGTCGTCCACGACCGGTTGCACGATGCCGCGTGGACGCGGCGGCTAGTGCGCTTGTGAGTGTGTTGAATCGGCGAGGTGCAAGTCCTCGTCCATGCGGGTCTGAGCATGGTAATTGAACGTAACTGCATCGCCGCGAG
>JAYUFG010000320.1:0-12381 GCA_043738845.1 Planctomycetaceae bacterium | reverse complement strand
GTGATGACCAACGCCACGCTTTCGCCAGCGACCGCTCAACAGGCGTTGTCGGCGGCTGTCGAAGATACATTTAATTGCATCAGCGTCGATGGCCACATGAGTACCAACGATACCGTCTTGCTCCTGGCCAACGGTGATGAATGTTCGCCGTTGTCGGATAACGATTTCGCTACCTTTCAAAAAGCTCTGCATGAAGTCTGTAGCGAACTGGCTCAAATGATCCCCGCCGATGGTGAAGGGGCAACGCATTTTGTAACGATTGACGTGTCGGGTTGTGCGGATCGGGTGGCCGCACATAAGATCGCGAAAACGGTCGCGGAGAGTGTGTTGGTCAAATGTGCGATTGCCGGTGCCGATCCGAATTGGGGCCGCATTGTTTCCGCCGCAGGATATGCGGAAGTCTCATTCAACCCGCAGGGGGTGGACTTGTTGGTCAATGGCCATCAACTCTACAAGCAGGGGACTCCCGTCGCATTTAATGCCGAGCAAGTTTCCTCCGCGATCCACGACCAGCGGGACACGCATATTGACCTGCGGTTCTCGGAAGGAACGGCGAGCGTTCGTTTTTGGACAACCGATTTAACGGCCGAATATGTTCGGCTGAACGCGGATTATCATACATAGAATTGCGGTTCCTTAAGGATTCGGGCCGAATTGACTTCCCGGTTGTACAATTACCGGTTAGCCGCGCAAGCGAGGCGAGCGGAACCTTTGCAACAACGTCGCAGCCTCATCGTGAAGGACGCTTCGCCGTCAGGTTGATTCGTTGCGCCATCGGACCGACGACAATTTTCGCAATTGGATGAATTGCTCAACCTGCGATTGTTCGGCCTATATTGCGGAAAATGAACTAATTTATCCGCACCCTCCCTTCTTTGGCACGCCGAGTGCATTTGTTCCCAACGTAGGTCAGGCCTGTGGCCTGACAGGGGTCGAACAACAATCGTCACGGCCGCTGCAGTCGCGACTTTACGATACAGTTCGGACGGTTTCGGAGCGGGAAGCGTTCGGACTCATGCCCGCCTGGGCTATAACCCAGGCGGGCTTTTTCGTTTGGCCCCATGAAATACCGTAAGCTGTTATGCAATAATGACTTGTGTAGTTTCATGCGAGCGTAATTTTGCGGACAATTGGTCCTTCTTCTCGCCTTGACCCGACCGGTCGAAAACTCTATTCTCCCGCCCTGCGCGAAGAGTCTCGACCCTTATCATTGTCTTATCACTGAACACTTTTCGTTCGATTTACGCGCAGATTTTCGACGTGTAGGTTTTCGACCTGGCGACATTTTGGCCGCACATGGAAGTGTGGGCCGTCGTTGCGTCTTGTTTCTAATATGGAGCGCGAGCAGGCATGAAGCCTCTCATCGCACCCTCGACTCGTTCTGAAAAATTCATCACGCTCGCACGACCCCTCGTCGCGCGACGCGATTTTTTTGGCCTGTTGACGGCCGCCAGTCTGTTCGGACTGGCGGGCTGTACTACACCCGCCGTTCGTTCGCAAAGTCCGGAAGACCATTTGTCGGTCGAGACGCAAACGAAACTCGTCGGCGACTTGGCCAGCCCCTTCGGCATGAATTGGATCAAGGTGGAACAGGTTGCCCTGTTGACTGGCTTGGCGGGAACAGGCAGCGACCCGGCCCCATCGCCCAATCGTTCCGCGTTGATCGGCGAGATGCAGGTTCGCGGTGTCCCCAACCCGAGTCAAATTCTTAACTCAACCAACAATTCGCTCGTACTGTTGCGGGCGTTCATTCCGCCGGGAGTGCAAAAGGGAGATCACTTTGACGTGGATGTCCGTCTCGCTCCGCAGAGTGAAACGACGAGTTTGAAATATGGTTGGCTGATGGACGCACGGTTGATCGAAACGGCAGTTCTTAGCGATGGTCAAGTTCACGATGGTCACACCTGGGGGCACGCTGAGGGCGCGCTTTTGGTCGATCCGATGGCCGAGTCGAACGATGACAAAGGACTCCTTACTCACGCCAAAGTTCTGGGCGGCGGCACCGCCACGCGAGAACGCAAATTGGGCCTTGTGATTAGCGGCGATCAAAAATCAATTCGGTCGAGTGCGCAAATTGGTGCTGCGCTCAACAAGCGTTTTCACACTTATTCGCACGGAACGAAACAAGGAATCGCCACGCCCAAGACCGACGAATATATCGAATTAGCCGTCCTTTCCCGCTATAAAAACAACCTTGCCCGTTACATGCGGGTCGTGCGCTCGGTCGCGCTGCAAGAGACAGAAACCTTGCGCGTGCAGCGATTGAGAATTTTGGAGCAGCAGCTTCTCGATCCAGTCTCAGCGGCTAATGCGGCCCTCAAGCTCGAAGCGATTGGCAACGACGCGATCAAGGTGTTGGCGAAAGGGATGCAATCGAATGATCTTGAAGTTCGATTTTATGCGGCCGAAGCGTTGGCCTATCTCGACTATGCCGATGCTGCGAAAGTCTTGGCCGATACCGCCCGCAATGAACCGGTCTTTCGCGCCTGGGCCTTTACCGCTTTGAGTGCGATGGACGATTCCAACGCGGTCGAAGCCTTGAAGGAACTATTCGACGCCAACAGTGCCGAGACTCGCTACGGCGCGTTCCGCTCTCTGTGGGCGATCAATCCGAAGGAACCGATCATCCGTGGTGAAAACCTGAAGGGTCAATTCTCCTATCACTTGATTGCCAGCCCAGCGGCACCCATGGTCCACGTGACCAAAAGTGTGCGTCCGGAAATTGTCCTGTTTGGTGCTGACCAAAGGATGAGAACGCCCATCGCTCTGGAGGCAGGTAACAAAATCGTCATCAAGTCACTCGACAGTGACCAAATTGTCGTGAGTCATTTTTCGGCCGACGAGTCGGATCAAAAGCGAATCGTTTCGACTAAGCTCGACGATGTTATTCGGGCGACGGTAGAATTGGGCGGAACCTATCCGGACGTTGTGCAAATGTTGCAACAAGCGAAAACGCAAAACGCCCTCGAAGGCCGCTTTGAAGTTGAAGCCCTTCCCGACCAGCGGCGACTTTTCGACCGTCTAGTGGATGAACTGGCGGAAAACCAAAAAGATAAGTCGGCCGCCCAGCGAAAAGGGGTTTCGGTTGCGAGTCCTCTGGGTGAATTGTTTGGTCGCGGCACGCCCAACACCGGCTCCAGCGAACAGCCCCCCCATTCGGACGTCAATAAAAAGCCCGTTTCTACGGAGAAAAACCCGGGTTTGTGATTCGCGGAGAGTGTAAAATAACTTCCTGCGCCTATTTGCCCCTTTCACCATGACGCCTCACGCTTTCCGGCTCTTCGCCTTGTTCTTGGACGTAGACCGCAACTCGTGGGGCAAATACTTCGCACGCCGATCTTTCGCTCCTCATGCTCAAAGCACTGGAACTCGCCGGGTTTAAGAGCTTCGCGGAGAGAACCCGCTGGGAATTCCCTCGCGGAATTACCGTCATCGTGGGACCGAACGGTTCGGGCAAGTCGAACGTCGTCGATGCCATTCGCTGGGTACTCGGCGAGCAAAGCGTCAAGAGCCTGCGCGGCAAAGAGATGACCGACGTCATCTTCAATGGTGCCACGGGGCGACGTCCGCAAAATGTCGCCGAGGTCACGCTGACCTTTGACAACGAAAACCGCCGCTTTGCACTCGACACGCCCGAGATTCAAGTCACCCGGCGGGTCTTTCGCAGCGGCGAAGCAGAGTATCTGCTCAATCGGCAAGTTTGTCGTCTCAAGGATATTCGCGATTTATTCGCGGGCACCGGCGTCGCGACCGAAGCCTACAGCATCATCGAGCAAGGAAAGGTCGATGTCTTATTGCAATCGTCGCCTCGCGAGCGTCGAATGATCTTTGAAGAAGCGGCGGGCATCAGTCGTTTCAAAGCCAAAAAGATTGAGTCGCTGCGACGAATCGAACGGGTCGAGCAAAACCTATTGCGACTTTCCGATATTGTCGATGAGGTCGAAAACCGATTGAAGTCGGTGCGGCTGCAAGCAGGCAAGGCCCAAAAATATCAAGAACTGGCTGATCGGCTGCAACAGTTGCGGACCCAGTCGGCTCGGGCCGATTGGCGAAAACTGAGCGGAAAACTCGGCGAAATTGACCAAGAAACGAACGCTTTGCGGGACGAAATTGCGACCGCCAATGTGCAGGCCGATTCCGCCGACGCTCAAGTCACGCAGCACGACGGACACATCAACGACGTGGAAGAGCTTCTCAGGTCGCACGAAAATCGCCTGCACGAAAACCGCCAACAGATCGCTGTACTCGAATCGACCGCCGAACACGAACGGACTCGCAGCGCAGATTTGGATGAGGAACTTCTGCGACATCGCAAGCAAGCGGCCGCTCTTAGCTCGCGGGCGGGCGACATGCAGCAACTGATGGGGACGACCGAGACCGAGTTGGCCGGAGCCTATCGGCAACTGGGCGAACATCGCGATAATCTATCTACCTTGCGGCAATCGGTGGCGGAAGCGAAGCAACAAATCGAGGAATTACGTCAGGCTCGAGAACAACATCGGAACCAACATCGCGAGCGAACTCGCACCGTTAATTCGCTCACGAAAGATTTACGCAGTCTTGAATCACAAGTCGCCGCCGCACTTGCCGTTGCCGAGCGTGACCGTCAGCGGCTGGCCGAATTACATAGTTCTAAGGAGCTGATTGCCGCCGAATCGGAACTTTTGCGAGAACGGCTTGGTGAAGTGATCGCCGACTTTGAAGCGAGCGAACTTCGACAAGCGACCGCCCAGGACAGCGTTTCCACCACTCGCCACCAGTTGGCCCAGCAGCAACAAGAACTCGCCGAGTGGCGACAGTTGCACGCTGCCGCCGCCGAACGAACTCGGGTGTTGGAAGAATGGGAACGCCGACTCGAAGGAATTCACGCGGGCGTAAAGGAACTTCTCGTCCGGGCACAGACCTTAAAAACGGGTCCGCTGAAAGCCATTCGCGGGATGGTTGCCGACCTGTTACGAGTGCCGGTAGAAATGGCACCGCTGATTGATATCGCTCTCGGTGATAAGGCCCAGCATCTGGTCATTAACTCTGGTTTTGATCTGGGATTGGTCGTGGAGGGAGAAAGTCCACGACTTTCTGGCCGGGTTGGTTTTTTGCGGCTCGATTGGAAGGACGACGTTTCAGGCACGGCGTTACCGGACCTGACTGGTCAGCCCGGTGTGTTCGCTCGGGCCGATCGTTTTGTCGAGACGGAAGAAACATTTCAACCGCTGGTCGAGCGGCTGTTGGGTCGAACCTGGATCGTGGATCGTTTTGAACATGCGGTCGCGCTGGCCAACGGAATTGGTCGCGGAGCGAACTTTGTGACCCGCAAGGGAGAGTATCTAACGACCGACGGTGGACTCGTCACCGGTCCGCGCAATGCGGCCATCGGGTTGATCTCGCGCCGGAGCGAATTGCGGGCGTTGAAATCGCAACTTGTAGAACTCGAATCGAAGATCGCCGAACGGGCGACGCGGACCGCCGAACTTGATTCGCAACTCAACCACGAGGACGATCACCATCGACAGTTGACATTGCTCCATCAACGGCTGACCGGTTCGTTGGGGGAACTGCGTCAGCAAGTTCGGGCGGCCGACGAGCGACTGCTTCAATTGGCGACCGAGACCCAACATGTCGAGGCCGAGGCGAAACAAGCGACGGTGCAAGCCGACGAAATCAACCGCCAAGCTGTGACGATCAAAGCTCAACTGGCGGAAGAAGATGCCCATTTAACAAGACTGCAAGCGGCCCTCGACCAATATTCGACTTTGCTTGTCGAACGCGATGCGGCCCATCAGCAAGTCGCCCAACTGGCGACGACCGGCGAGGTGGAACTTGCCAAAAGTGAGCAAAGGGTCGCCGATCTTGTTATTCGCCGCCAGCAATATGAAAAGGATCATCACGAACGACAACAGGCTATCGAAGAAAGCCAAAGGGCACTGTCGCAAACCGTCGAACGGCGTGAACAGACCGAGCGGAATATCCTGGCCGCAGCAGCCGATTTGGCGAAGTTGTATCTGCACAAAGAGTCTTTCGCGTCCGACGCCACTTCGCTCCACGAACGCCGCGAAGTTCATCGCGTCGAACGGGCAAGTCTGTTCCAAGAATCGCAACGCATTCGCAATCGGGTTCGACGGATCGAAGAAAAACTACACAAAAAGGAACTCGCGGCGGGCGAGATTCGCCACGAACTGACGACGCTCACCGACCGCATTCGTGAGGATTATGGCATTGAAGTCGCCAGCCTCGAAGAAACCAGTTCGAGCGAGGAAGTGCTGGCTCGCGAGGAAGTGGACCGCGAAATTGCCGACTTGCGGCAACGGCTCAACATGATTGGAGGCGTGAATTTAGAAGCTCTGAATGAACTGGACGAACTGGAAAAACGGTTCGCCACGTTGTCGAGTCAGTTTCAAGACCTGACTTCCGCTAAACAGTCGCTCGAACAGATCATTCACAAGATCAACGCCGATAGTCGGCGGCTCTTTACCGAAACGTTGGAAATGGTTCGCGGCCATTTTCAAGAACTGTTCCGCAAACTGTTCGGTGGCGGTCAAGCCGACATCGTCCTTGATAAAGGGGTCGATATTCTCGAAAGCGGAATTGAAATCGTCGCCCGACCGCCGGGCAAAGAACTCCGCAGCATCTCACTCATGTCGGGCGGAGAGAAAACCCTCACGTGCGTCGCGCTGCTACTCTCGATTTTCCGCAGTCGGCCAAGTCCTTTTTGCATTCTCGACGAAGTTGATGCGGCTCTGGACGAAGCGAACATTGGCCGGTTCGTCGAAGTCCTCAAGGAGTTCCTAACCTGGACCCAGTTCGTCGTCGTCACTCACTCCAAAAAGACAATGACCTGTGCCGACACATTGTACGGCGTTACGATGCAAGAGTCGGGCGTCTCGAAACGGGTTTCCGTCCGCTTCGAGGACGTGACCGAGACAGGCGACATTCGGATTAAGAACCCGCTCGATAAATCGCCCGATGATACGCAAGCGGCGTAAAAAAGCATTTTGTTCTTAGCGAAGCGTGCCACGATGTTTCTCGATCCAGCACTGGGCATACACCTGACGGAAATTCGACGGACGGATGTCGATGCGCTCGTCGAGTATCTCAATGATCGTGAGATTTATGATCGCACCTCGCGAATTCCGTTTCCCTATACGGCCGCCGACGCCGAAGAGTGGTTTCGCATCTCCGATGAAATGGCCGTCGTCGCGGGTCAAGCGGTGAACTGGGCCATTCGCAACACCGAGGGAAAGCTCGTCGGCGGCATCGGCTTGGAAGGCGTGATCCCCGGCAAATCGCACCGTGCAGAGATCGGCTATTGGCTCGCTACGCCGTTGCGAGGACGCGGGATCATGACCGCTGTGGCCTGGGCCGTTTGTCAGCACGGCTTCGATAACTTGGCTTTGAGCAAAATCACCGCCCTGGTTTTCCCTGGGAATGTCGCTTCCGCCCGCGTGCTGGAAAAATGCGGCTTTGAATACGAGGGCTATTTGAAGAGCCACTTTCAGAAGGAAGGGGTATTGATCGACGCCTGGGCGTATGGTCTCGTGAAGAAAGTATTCACGGGATAGCTCGTCAAAACTACACGCGGAATCTTGTCGCATCCCGGGAGGCGGCAGGATGCCGCTGGACGCGGGGGATGCAGAACTTCGCCAATGCCCCACCACCAACCATTGCGACATACCGACGAAAACGGCCAATTCACCCCATTTGTTGGCCCGCACTGCGTCGGCGTTTCCCCGTCGTCTGAACTACCGCTTGCGGGTTTTCTCGGCCCGCGCGATCAGAGAGGACGCCGTGATTCCGAGGGCGTCGCAGATCATAAAGAGGGTATCGAGGGTGGGGGACTGGCGGTCGTTTTCGAGTCGGCTGACATAGGTGCGGTCGATCCGCGCAGCGAAAGCGAGTTCTTCTTGAGTCATCCCCGCCGCTTCCCGCGCTTTGCATAATTCGTCACCCAACATGGAAAGCCATTTTGGCTTCCAAAGCGTTGACTGTCGGTGGATTATAGTCTACAGTGTTTTGGGTTGCCCAATGGAGGGGTGGAGTTATCGACTCAAAAAGGTCCACGCGACACTTTCAAAGGAAATACCGACATGGCTACCGGATGGTACTTTGAGTTCAATGGGCAAGTATTCGGTCCCATTTCGTCCGAAAAGTTAGTGGAAAAAGTCGCTCGCGGAGTGGTCACACCCGAAACCAAGGTTCGACGGAGTCCAAATGATCCCTGGGTTGCCGCGAGAAATATAAAGGGATTGGTTTTTGATCAACCGTATTCGTCGTCCAACGACGAACAAAAAGAAGGGTTGAATAGTGCTCAAACGAATACGGCCGCTCACACGAAAACTGCTTTACAACATCCGACCGATGACTTCTATGAAGAAGTTTTCCAACCTCCCCCGGCTCGTGATTCCGATGAAGTGAGCGATACGAATCGTTCAGAAACGCTTCGAGTGCGCACAAAACAAAGTGACCATCATAACCAATCGGAACGAACGGCCGAGTACGTTCAAAGGCTTCGAGAAAACAGCCAATATGCATTGGTTCGCGGATTTAACAATATTCTGTCGAGATTACTTTTAGTCGTCATCGTTATAGCAGAGCTTTTTTTACTTTTAAATGATAAATCGGAGGACAGAAGAGTTTTTGTCGTGTCGATTCCTGTTGCTGTTTGTGCGGCAATTTCCGTATTGGTGGCTCGGCAAGCGGCAGAAATAGGAATCGACTTAGTTGATGCTGCTCTCGAACGTAACTCCCGCCGATGAGAAGTTCACACCGAAATCCACGCGACACTTTCAAAGGAATTACCGACATGGCTACCGGATGGTACTTTGAGTTCAATGGGCAGAGGCACGGCCCCGTTTCGTCGAACGACCTTAAGGAAAAAGCCGCCCAGGGGTTCGTGACGCCCGACACCAAAATATGGAGAAACCCGAATGAGGGTTGGGTACCAGCCAGGAAAATCCAGGGGCTAACATTTGGCAGTCCGTCTGCCGCAGCGAATGAAAAGCCTAATTCTGACGCTTGGTATTACTTCTCAAATGGCCAGACTCTAGGTCCGGTCACGGGTGTCCAGTTGGTGGGGCTGGTATCGAATGGCGTGATTCGGCGCGACACGCTCGTTCAAAAATATGGCACTACCGATTGGACCAGGGCCGACGAAATCCCAGGGTTAGCCGATTATATGCAACCGGTTGAATTGCCCGTTCGCGCCACAGGCGATTCTCACGGCGAATCAATTTCAAGACGACAATCCGAATTGTACGCAACAAAACAACGGCACCGTAATTATTTCAAATTTACCGTTCTCGGTGCGGGAGGAGTACTATTCGCGTCGGCAATTTTTTGGACCATCATACATTTCGGACGTTCGACGTCCAAAGTTGCTATCGACACCAATCCGGATAACTCACATCCGTCGGTTCCTTCGGCAAATCAAGCTATCTCAATCGCAAGTCCAAAACCTGAGGAAAAAAACGTTTTCAGGAAGGAGGTTTTCGAGAAGGCGTTTCGGGAAGTGATGAGTTTTAACGCCAACGGCGATCGTAGCCCCAATCAATTGCGGATCGAATTGAAGCTTATTGCGGGCGATCTAAAGTCTGATAGCGAGAGGGATTTTTTTTGTGGTTTGGAACTAATTCACACTGTGCAAGATTCGCTGATTGTTTTGGAAACATGCCGACTTGCCACAATGGTACCTAAAGAAATTATCGAGAAGCTGGATAAGTTACGAGCGAGTGTGGGAGGAGAACTTAAGCCAGAGTGGGAATCGTTGGGTGAGAGGTACGAGGCGGCCCAAAAAGGCCTTGTCATTGTATTGTCGCCACATCTTCCGCCGTTAGAGCAAGGGACAAAGGGGCTGCTGGAAATCTTCCCAAAAGTGGTAAAGTTGAAATACGGGAGCTACCTTCCGTACGAAGAATCAAAAAAAGGATTGAAAGCATTGCTTGCAGCCTCACTCAAAACAGCAAGTGAACTCTATCACAAAAACGGCCAAACACCGAAGTAGTAGCCTTTTAGGGTCCAAAACGGGAAAGCCAAAACCAAGCACGTTCGTCCTCGGCGGGATCGGTGCGTTGGGGTTACTTGCCGTTGTCCGACGACGCATCCAGGAAAATCGCCAGCGGGCGACGTGCGGACGTTGAAATCGCAAGATCGTATTCGGAGGGATGTTCGCACCAATCGGTGGTTGAGCGCAGCAAAACCATCGGTTGAAAACTTGTACAAGCGGCGTCTCGCCGCTTCCGAAACGCGGCGGGATGCCGCGTGTTCGAGCATTCGTAGGACACCACTTTACTTACGACTGTCGTACAAAACGACACCTGCGTTCTTCGCGAACCAGTGTGTCGCCGCTAACGCGGCTTTGTAAGCGAGGGTTTGCCTATCCAGGAGTTCCGCTGCGCTACACTCCTGGCTACTCAGATGTCGCCGCATACGCGGCTAATGGCTATGAATCCTGCGGGTTCCAAAGTACAAGCGGCATCTTGCCGCTTCCGAAACGCGGCGGGACGCCGCGTGTACGACCATTCGGGCGGGGTTTCCAGCCCGGCGCGAACGAGACGCCATGTTGCCCGGCGGACTGCGACTCCGGCCGGGGTCGAACGTCACTGCCGCAATTTCTTGGGGCGATCTGAATCCGACCGAAGCCGATTTTGGTTTCGTCTGGTGGGACAAGGCAGATGCCCAGCAATATCGCAAACTCAATCATGGCAAAGTTGCGAGCAAATCGGGAGCAGTCCCGCAACCAGGAGATCAAGCCCGGCCCTCAAGTAACCACGACGGGGGCGCGAACGTCATCTTCGCCGACACACACGTTATGTTTCTGCGCGACGATATTGACTACTGGGTCTATCAACAGTTGTGTACTCCCGACGGAGCCAACGCCAGCATCACCGCCGTGGACGCCAAGGGAAGGCCGTATTCGTTGGACGACAAGGATTTTCAATAAATATCGTTCCATACGGTACCGGTCGGCATCCGATCATAACAGTTTCCGATTGGGGAACAGGGAGCTTACGCTCTCCGTGAGACGAATTATCAACACACGTTTTCGCGGTGAATTTACGCCACGGATTTTTCACCGTGCGAACCTAATCGCCGTTGTTGATTGCCCTGTAACGACTTGCGCCGTGAGGGGAAAAATTTGTGCGGTGCGGCGGCGCGAGTTCAACAAGTTTTCCACGCGACGCGGGAGCCATTTTCAGAAAATCTTTTTCTTTTTTTCGGGGGATTGACAGTGTTGAATCGCGGGAATTCCGCTGACGTTTTCCCCGTGATCGGTAAACTTTTACCACCTGTTAATTTGTCAGGTTTGACAGCACCGCTAGCAGAGATACAATCGGCCTCTCGCATGGGAATGATCCCCGCTGGGCCAGGCAACCAACGACCAACTTGTGATTCGCAATTTTTGAATCGCTGGTTTCCACGGAACGAGAGACTCCGGGCCAAGTTCGATCATGCTCCCCTCGATTTCGGTGACCTTCAAAACTATTTCCGACGACCATTTCCGGCGGCGGTCGGTATCACGCTGCACAACATTGCTTCGTCTTTGAGCATCAAAACATGAATCTCAAAGACTGGCCGAGCGCACCAAGACGGTGCGGCTCGTAAGGAGAATGTGCGCGCCAAACAGGGACAACAGGACGTGACCAAGGACGATAAGGAGATCGTGTCGGCATTGCGAGCGTCGCTCGCCGACAAGGTCGGTACAACTCGATTCGAACTGTGGTTCGGACCCGCCACCCGGCTCACTGTGCAATCACACGGCGTACCGGCTGGGCAACCGCACGGCCAACTTTACGGGCAATCGCACGGCTTGCTGATCGAGGTTCCCACCCTGTTCATGCAGAACTGGCTGCGGTCGAACTTTCGCAAAGAACTCGAAGCGGCCTGTGCCGAAGTGTTGGGTGAAATCGTTCCGCTGGAATTTCGCGTCGATGAAAGTTTGTCGGCAAACGCCAACGGTTCCAATCCAGCAACCGCTCTCGTCCCCACTGTTGCCCCTGCCGCCGGTTCCAGTCAATCGGTGGATGGTTCTGCTGCTGCCAACGTCGCGTCTGTAAACAGGGAACCGAATAGTTTGCCCCGCGTTCCCTTTCAACGCAAATTCGCATCGCTCGATACCTTCGTCGTCGGGTCGGGAAATCGCATGGCCGAGGCTTCGGTCAAACTGGCGGTCGAAAAGGTTGGTCAAGTTTCGCCGCTGTTTCTCTACGGTCCGACGGGCGTCGGCAAGACCCATCTGCTCGAAGGCGTCTGGTCGGCGTTGCGTTCGACCCGCCGAGATGTGGTCGTCATGTATCTGTCGGCCGAACAATTCACGACGCAGTTCTTGGACGCCCTGCATCGCACCGGCTTGCCCAGCTTTCGTGCCAAACTGCGCCGGGTCGATGTCCT
>JAYUFG010000319.1:0-1744 GCA_043738845.1 Planctomycetaceae bacterium | reverse complement strand
GTGTACAAATTAGGATGCGTGTAACTGGCCAACGAATCCGGAGTGGTCCACCCAGCACGTCGCGTACATTTTCGGGTCGGTCAAATCGTGTAGCCCGTCGCCGACCGTGACCGACGACGGATTTTGCGTGCTGCTCAGAATCAATGGGCCGAGCGAGTGGCACACGTCCGAACCGTTCAATTTATGAAAGGCGAAATTGCAAATCGGGCGACAAAACTTTCGGAATTTGGCGACCGAACCGGCACATTCGTTAAAGGCGGATAACTTTAGCCAGAATTCCCAGCTTACGGGACCGAATCACTTCATACGCGGCGTTTGGCTGGTCGATGTTAAATCGGCCCAGGGAAGGTTCCTCCCGCCAAGTTCCCCTTTTAGCCGCGAGAATTGCACCGATGTCAGCGACCACGCAAAAATTGGAAGACCAAGTCACTTTGGCTCTGCAACTAAACCCACACGTTTCCGGCCGCAAGTTGCGATTTGAAACGAGCGAAGGAAAGGTCGTCCTGCACGGCGTCGTGGCCAGCTTCTTTCAAAAGCAAATGGCGCAAGAAGCGTTGCGGGGCGTGGACGGCATTAAGCAAATCGAGAATCAACTCGAAGTCTGCTGGGCATAGTTTGGTGAAATCAAAATCGCCGCAGCCCGCTTGCAGCACAGCCGCCCCTCGTTCGTTCAATTTGATCGAACGTCATCGGCGCGGGTGAACACCTGTTAGCCAGTGATACGCGCGTCTTTCCTTAAGAACGACCGGCGAAGGACAAAGACGCTCCTATTACTTACTCGCGGCTTTTTTCGTACACCGCGAGCAGGACTTCAGAAATGTCCTTGAACTTCTTTTTGCCGCCCATCACCGACTCCAACATTCGTCGGGCTTCCGATTCATTGTGACCCAATTGACGCAGGGCGTCGAACGCCTCTCGCATGAGGTCGTGTTCAACAACGGTGTCGGCCACTTCATCCCGGGCAACGAGCAGCGCGAACTTTGGCATCTTGCGGCGGAGCTTGGCGATAATTCGCTCGGCCGTCGCCGGACCGACGCCGGGCAACGCCGACAACGACTTGGTATCTTGATCCTCGATCGCCGTCGCAACCTCTCGGACGGGCCGCACCATCGCCCGCAGGGCTTTTTTCACGCCGACCCCATCGACAGAGCAAATGAGATCGAAGAATTCGAGTTCGACCTCGGAGAGAAAGCCGATGAGCCGGGGCGTCAAGCGACCCCCCATTGTGTTCCCTTCGAGATACTCAATCGTATGCAGGCAGATTTCCTGTTGCAGCGACGATTGCAACCGCCGCCGGGCGAATTCAGGAATGAGGACTTCATATTCAAATGCGCCGACGGCCAAAGTTAGCGCGTCGTCGCCCAGGCGGACCAATTTGCCAGTGATTTTCGTGATCAAGAAATTAACTATCCCTGCGAAAATGAGTTGGGCGTTAAACGAATGCCGAGATTATGGCTAATCGACAGGCAACTCGCAAGCGATGTGACCAAGAGACCACGGGGATTTATTTTGGCAGGCTATCGAGCAACGTTCCTAGATAATTTGGTCGTGTATTTGGCTATATGATATCTGAAGTTTTGCAAAGTGTCAGGTCAATCCCAATTGGGCCAGTATTTGCGGCAGTTTTCGTTGATCGAGGGAGGCTTTTTCAATGACCCAGGCGATGGTGGTGCGGAGGGTTTCGGCAATGATGGCGCGACAGGCTTCGCCGATGGTCGTCAGCTTGTGGAGGGCCCAACTCAGC
>JAYUFG010000318.1:0-32115 GCA_043738845.1 Planctomycetaceae bacterium | reverse complement strand
TCAACTACCGCCGCCAATTGGCCCGACTTTTTTGCCGCCGCCAAAAATGCTTTCGCATACACAGCACCAACCTGTCGCGCACCGACGTCAATGACATCGGCTGCTGCATCGGAAGGTGCTGGATTGGTCGGCATGGTGGGAACGGAACTAAATGGACAACGGAAAACGGAAAACGAATCAAATTTGAATTGGCGAGCCGGTGGGCGTAAGCCACCGGTGCGAATTTTTATCTATTCCTATTACAACGCTACGATCTATCACGACCCTGCGGACACCGGGGACTTACGCCCTCCGGCTCGCCAGTTCGTTGGCTCGCCAAATCGACACGCTTTTTTTAATTCTTAATTTCGGCCGGGCGTTGTTTGGGGAAACTTGGCGACGGCCTCTTGGATCAGTTTGGAATGGTCGGATGCTGTGAGCTTGGCCTTGACGATTTTGCCCGCCAGATCGACGGCCAAATTCGCACTCTTTTCCGCCAGTTCCTTTAACGCTTTATCGGTGGCCAGTTCGATGTCCTTAACCGCCCGATCTCGTTCGGCTTCGGCACCTGCCTTGGCTTCGGTCAAGATCGACTGCTTGGTGGTTTCGGCGACCTTGCGAGCGTCGTCGTGCATGGCTTTGACTTGCTCTTGGGCGGTCGCCAATTTCTTTTCGTAATCGGCGAGCAACTCTTGCGCATGTTGATTGGCCTTCTCGGCCGACTCAATCTGCGACGCGATTCCATGCTCCCGCTTTTCCAAGCCCTGCACAATCGGCCCCCAGGCAAACTTGCCGAGGACGCCGACCAAGAGCAAAAAAACGACAAACGTGTAGAGCGACAAATCCCACTTGAAATCTTCGGGCTTGTTCAAATCAGGCCCTGCATTGGCATGACCAATATGAACGTTCTCTTCTGCTCCGCTGGCCTTTTCGGACTTTGACGAATCACCAGCAGGATCATTGGCCAAAGCCAACGACGCGCCGAAGGTCAATCCGAACACGATGAGCAGCATTTTCAAAAATAGAGATTTATCGCACACGGCGTAGCCTCTCAGGAACATGTAACGAATCAAAGACATCCAACGAACTGAGACAAGAAGTTTACTACTTAGCCCATGGATTCTGCGTCATGCAGATGTACAAGGCGAAGAACGTAAACCCTTCGATCAACGCCGCCGCAATAATCATCGCGGTCTGAATGCTGCCCGCAACTTCCGGTTGACGGGCCATGCTTTCGAGCGCGGCCGAGGCCAAACGGCCGATACCGTAGCCAGCACCGATGGTTACCAGTCCGGCACCAAACGCTCCGGTCAAATTGAAAGTTCCGCCATCGGCGGCGAACGCTGGCGAGGCAATCGCCAATACGGCGATGAACAAGGCAGCCAACCGAACAAAGTTTTTCACAGTACCACTCTCCTAAACTAATGGTGATGGATCGCCGCGCCAATAAACAGAGCGGACAAGAAAGTAAAAATATAGGCCTGCAAGAAAGCCACAAATAGCTCCAGCAAACTAAACAGTGTCGAACCGAGAATACTAATCACGGCGGTCAGCCACCAGCCGCTGCTGGCCGCTCCTTCTAAGCTGAACGCCAAGCCCATCACGGCCAACAGCACGAGATGGCCTGCAACCATGTTCGCCAAAAGACGAATGGCCAAAACGCCATTTTTAATGCAAGTCCCGACAACCTCGATCACAAAGATCATTATTTTCAAAGGACTCAAGAGCAAGGGAAGGTCCATGTGCGGCACTTGATTAAACCAGTAGCCAACGACGCCGAACTTCATCATTCCGGAAATTAAAACCGTACAAAACGTAATTCCCGCCAGGGCGACCGTTACCCCGAAGGAACCGGTCGGCGCACCCAACCACGGCAACATTCCAAACAGATTGCAGCCGAGAATGAAAAAGAACATCGTCCACAGGATGGGCAAAAATTTATCGGCGTCGTGGCCACCAATGGCTGGCCGAGCGACTTCATCGCGAATAAACACGACCATGGATTCGAGAAAATTCCAGCTTTTGCCGCGCGGTACTTCCCCCCGCTTGAGCTTGGCCGCCAACCGGGAGAACAGGAAAACCAGAACCGCGCCAATCAAGAGTTCAATTATCATGAACTTTGAGATGCAAAACCCCGACTCTCGTTCGTACATGTTTCTTAGTGTACCGAACGGTTGCGGAATAAGAACCTTGCCATGCAGGGCTTCATTAAATTCATCCAAAGAGGCGTGCGGATGACCCTCGCGCAGATATCCCGGAACCTGCTCCAAGCTCGTAAGATTCGACCGCCACACGGTGCGCGGCACGTCGAAGTAATAGGCGTCTTTAATGTGAAGAATTGCGTCGGCCATGAATTACGACACCCTCCTTGCATCCGGCAACGGGCGACCTTGACGCAACATCATGGGAGTTTCAACGACGAGCGTGACAAAGTAGAACACAAACACCATTCCCACGACACCTGCCTCAACGAGTTCGCCACCCGACTGCAACATGAGCAGGCCGACGAACAAAGGAAGGCCCATGCGAAACGCCATGCCCGCCAAAATTCCGAATAACGCCTGATTGACTTGATTGTCCGCCTTGAAGAATCTCGTACTCGAAAGTGCCAGCATCGCCCCGAGCCAGCTTAGTCCGCCCGCCGTGACAGCCGCCCACCAGCCGACAGCACCGTGCGATCTGGACGCCACCAATCCGACGACAATGAGTGTCACGAGAATCGCGGCCGACAACAGCGCACAATCAAACAGCAGCCCACGCCAAGAGGATTTGATACGAATTGTTCCGTCACTGCTCACGAGAAGTTGGGTCCGTATCGGCGGGACGCTGCGGTGCGTCACGACCGGGAGAATGTTTGCTTTTAGTAATCGTGTCTTGATCTACCTGATTCGACCGACTTTGAGGTGAATGAGAATGGCGTGCCTTCTGGTCGCGGCCATTGGCTTCGCGGGCCAACTGCAATAACTGCCAGACGGCAACGGTAATTCCCAACGCAAATCCGACTAATGCAATAAAACCCGTATTGAGCTTTCCATCGAGCCAATTGCCAGCCAAACCCGGCAAAACCATAGTTAAAGCGATGGTTGTAACCCGGGAAACCCACTCCATCGCGGTCGCCATTGGCGACCGGTCATCGTCTGGCTCGGTCACTCGAACACCGCCTGAATTGACACCGCCTGAATTGACACCGCCTCAAACAACCCGTCTAAAACCGGCCTGCAACACGTAAGGCATTGTTAATAAACGACTTGCGACTGAAAATATCGCCGAAAAAACCGCTTAAAAACGGGCGTCCGGCAACGGGTTCCGTCGATTAAGGAGAGCAATTTAACGGACCGGGCGGAGGGCGTCAACCGTTCAACCGGCAAATTCGTGATTTTTTTCACAAATTGTTTTGCAGCCCCTAAACCAACCACCAGACCGGACTTGCGGGCGTTTTGGAATCGTTCCGCTGGCTTGCTTTTTCTGGGCGATAAACTCATTCCGCGAGAACGCGACAATAAGGACAATAAGTTTGTCATACGATTTTCAGTTTGATTGTTGTGTAAAAAAGGAATCCAGTGCGATTGATCCAGCGACATTAAACCCGACATTAAACCCGACATTAAACCGTTACTGATTCAATACTTAAGTTGCATTTTTTCGGGCTATGGACCCCCATAATTCGTGGCCCTCTGGTTGCGTTTTTCCAACATTCCGAATAGACTAAAGGGGTTAAGCCCACTGTTATCATTAGGGAACCCCCACCTTTTTAGCTACATACTCCGCCTTTCGTCAGGCTAATCCCGCCCCAAGTGACGAAAATCGGAATGTTCAATCCTTCGCTGCGACATTAGTGGTCGTGGCGATGTGGTATTTGCCCCCTCGGTCGGCCACGGACAGCCGCGAGGTCGGAACGTGGTTTTTCTCACGGACGATCCTGTGTGTTTCGTGTTTTGACAGCCACTTTCCGCGCACCTTTCGTGCCGTAAGTCGCTGGACCGAGGAGATTCGCTTGATGACTGCTGCTGCCCTCAAATCGTACACAGTAAAAGACCTGAATCAACTTGCGAAAAAGCGAGGCGTTTCCGGTTATCAAGGGATGAAAAAGGACGACCTGGTGCGGGCGATTTTGCGCGCCGCCAAAAAGGCCGCCACTCAATCCAAAGTTGCGAGTAAGGTGAAAAAGCTCCCGGCCGCCGGTTCGTTGGTTCCGTTGCGTCCAACGGTGGTTACAAAAATGTCGCCACCCATCGAGAATGCAAAATCGAAGCCGACAAACCATGAAACCAAGCCCTTGGTCAACGGTGTGAAACTTAATGGTTTGAAGCATAATGGCGTGAAACCTACCGATCCTTTGCCCAAGTTGCCAGAGAAAAAAATCGAGCCGACTCGGCCAAAAATTTCGCCTCTGAAAGATTTGGCTGCGTTATACGGAGAGGGGAGAAGTGTTCCCGTCAAAGATCGTTTGGTCGCGATGGTTCGCGGGCCACTGTGGCTGCATTGCGTGTGGGATGTAACGCCGCAAAGTGTGCAGCGTGCCCAGGCGGCAATGGGTCAAGATTGGCATAGTGCGCATCCTGTCCTGCGTTTGCGTCGTGTTGATACGGCCACGTCGGGTGCTTCGGAGTCGGTCGAACGAGACGTGAAAATTCATGGTCGTGTGAAGAACTGGTATATCGACGTGGCAGAGGCCCAGCAGAACTATCGGGTGGAACTGGGCTATCTGGCGTCGTCGGGTCGCTTTCATAGTTTGGCTCGGTCGAATGTGGTTTCGACACCGGCTCCGAATCGGGGTGAAATTATGGACCCCCATTGGAACGATGTGGCTGAAAACTGCGAAAAAATCTATGCCATGAGCGGCGGCTATGCAGCCGACGGCTCGACGGGCGAGTTGCAGGAACTTTTTGAGGAGCGTTTGCGGCGGCCGATGGGGTCGCCACTGGTCACACGCTACGGTGCGGGTGCGGAGGGACTCATTCATCGTGACCGACGGCTCAAAGTCGAACTCGAGGCCGAGTTGATGATCCACGGCGCGACTCATCCCGATGCACACGTTACGCTGCAAGGTGAACCGATTAAGGTTCGTCCCGACGGTAGCTTTACTGTCCGCTGCGATTTTCCCAATCGGCGACAAGTTATCCCAGTCGTGATAAGCACGCGGGATGGTGCTCAACAGCGCACGGTCGTTCTCGCCGTCGAACGGAATACGAAAATTTTGGAACCGGTGCTGCGAGATTCCAATCCGAACGAAATGTAGCACGTTCCGTTCTTGGGAAACGATGAATGCGGAACGACGAGCGATGAATGGGGGACAGCCATTGTCTTGAAACCGTTCAAAGGTGTCACGTCTTCAATTTTCGCAGCAAGATTTGTGTTGCTATTTCAATGTCTGGAGCGTTGACAAGTGCGTTGCTCACCGCAAACCGCCTGACGCCCGTGGAAATGACCTCGTTCAAATTCTCCGCCGTGATCCCGCCAATTGCAAATGTTGGTAGGCGAATCTCACGGGCCACTTGCCGCAAAAAATCCAGACCGGTGAATTGCTTAAAGTTTTTCGTCGCCGAAGGAAATGTCGGTCCCACGCCAATATAGTTCGCACCGTCGAGAATCGCTTGACGGGCTTGCTCCAGCGAATGGGTCGAAACGCCGACGAGCGGTTCCACGCCGAGTATCGCTCGACAGTCTTTCACCGCAAGTTCCTCTTGACCGACGTGAACGCCGTCGGCTTGGGACAGACGGGCCAAGTCAGGCCGGTCGTTCATAATGAACAGCGTACTCGTCCCGTTGGTCAGTTCCCGCAAGTGTCGCGCTCGCGACAGAAGCGTGCGATCATCAAGCTGCTTGTCGCGCAGTTGAATAATATGAACCCCGCCCGCGATCAACGACTGGACGATTGTGGCAAACTCTTCGGCCGTTTTTCGTCCATCAAGCAGAACATAAAGCTGGGCCTTGGCCAAGCGGTCCAAACTGCTCGCAGTGATTTCCGTCGCCCGTTCGAGCGTGTAGAGCGCATAGCGAAGTTTCTCAAAACCGGCGGCAACGCCGGGCGACACGAGTTTGCTATATTCTTCCAAACTGCGTAACGCTTGCTCCGCCCGCTTAAAACTGGCCGAGACAACGCCCCGTAAATCGTCTCGCTGTTGTTCGGTGGGCGTGGAAATTTCCGTTCCCAGGTCGCGGAGCGTCTCTCGCGCGGTAACACGATCCTGGGTCGAAATCTGTGCTAGCAGTGCTGTCAGATCATGCCGCAGTCGTTTGCAAATTTCGGTCAAATGGCGATCTTCGAGGGCGAAGCGAAGGAAATCCTCGACCACGCGCAGCCCTTCTCCCGTTCGATTGGCGGCCGCATCGACGATCCGTAGGGCGGAAATTTGTTCATTAACTTGTAAGGCTTGGTCCATCCTCCCAATTTCGCAGGTCAACGCCTGTTGTGCAAATGCAACGTCCGGGCATACTTCGCCCATGAAAAGCTCGTCGGGCGCGACCCTCCGTCGCGCCGCTGGCCAAGTGTCTTGTCCACACGGGGGCTGGCGATGCTTTTTCTCCCCGCTTCTTCCCACGAATTGACCTAACTCCAAGCGGGACTTTTATTTGCCTTGCTTGACCCGGTTTTAAGGGTTAGAATTCCGAGGCTGCAAGGATCGCAGCTAACGATCTCCGTCTGCGCAAGGAAGAGGACGCATGGGCCGAGTCCCATACAGTACGCTGATCTGGCCCGGGTTGCCCCAATTGTGGCGACATGGCTCCTGGTCCGGTTTGGGACAGGCGATCGGATTCGCCCTGTTGCTGAACGCGACGCTCCTGGCCACCTATGGCTGGACCGAGTGGATTAGTACAAGTATCCGCCTAATCGGCTGGGTCGCCGTGGCGGCTTGGTGGTTGGCTGCGGTGATTCGCACACGACAACAGCAAAAATTGCAAGCCACGGCCGGTCGCGAAACGGTCGATTTATACGCCGATGCACAACGAGAATACTTAAACGGAAACTGGTACCAAACCGAATTGCTCCTCGTCCAAATGCTCCAACAGGAATCGCGGGATGTCGACGCCCGGCTCATGCTGGCGACCCTCTTGCGACACACCGGACGACGGGCCGAAGGGGTCGAGCAATTACGTCGCCTGGAAAAGACCGAGGGCCACGAAAAGTGGCGTCTCGAAATCCAACGTGAGTGGCACCGGTTGACGGGACCAGAAGAAAACGAACAATTAGAGAAGAAGCAAGATATTAAACCCGACCAAGGTTCCAACCAGGAACCAAATCGGCAAATGGACAACGAGTTGTCGGAACAACCGGCGGCAAACGATCCCAGAGAAGACGAGAGTAGAAACGGCGAAAATAACGACGACAGGTCGCACGCCGCATAGGCATAGCAGTGACATGCAACATGGTTGTCTTTCGCTCCGTGAAAGGACGTCCTTTCGAGGAGCGAAAGACGACAATGGCACGAATTGATAAAAACCTCCAACGGGAATCGGAGGTTTGACGCTTACACCCAGGGATGATTTCACCACTCGCAACGTGTAACCACACATTGCAACGTGTACCGGACGCCGAGCAATCCTCGCTAAATGGTCCACAACCCGACGGAGAAAGACGAGTTATGTACGAACGCTTTACCGACCGCGCCCGCAAAGTGATGCAACTGGCCAATCAAGAGGCTCAGCGGTTCAATCACGAATACATCGGCACTGAACACGTCCTTTTGGGACTGATCAAAGAGGGGAGTGGCGTCGCCGCCAACGTCCTCAAAAACCTGGACGTCGATCTGCGAAAAATTCGCCTCGAAGTCGAAAAACTCGTCCAAAGTGGACCCGACATGGTCACGATGGGCAAGCTCCCCCAAACTCCCCGCGCCAAAAAAGTCATCGAATACTCGATGGAAGAAGCCCGCAACCTGGGCCACAACTACGTCGGGACCGAACACATTCTGCTCGGCTTGCTCCGTGAACAAGAGGGTGTCGCCGCGCAGGTTCTCATGAATCTCGGCCTGAAACTCGAAGACGTTCGCGAAGAAGTTCTCAACCTGCTTGGGCATGGCATGGAAGGGGGCGAAGGAGGTGAACGGGGCGGCGTCGAACGGGGCGGAAGTAGTGGCGGCAGCGGTGGCGGTGAAGGGGGCGGTCCCAGCGGTAGCCAGAAAACCGGCAAGTCCAAAACACCCGCCCTCGACAGCTTCGGTCGCGACCTGACCGAACTCGCCAAACAAGGCAAGCTCGATCCTGTCATCGGTCGCGAACGCGAAATCGAACGGGCGATCCAAATCCTCTGCCGTCGTCAAAAAAATAATCCCGTCCTCCTCGGTGAGGCGGGCGTCGGCAAAACCGCCATCGTCGAAGGCTTCGCCCAACGTGTCGTCGAAGGCAACGTCCCCGAAAATCTCGCCGACCGACGCATCGTCGTTCTCGACTTGGCCATGATGGTCGCTGGCACGAAGTATCGCGGTCAATTTGAAGAACGTATCAAAGCGGTCATGAACGAAGTTCGCCGCGCTAAGAACACGATCCTGTTCATCGACGAATTGCACACCTTGGTTGGAGCAGGCGGAGCCGAAGGTGCCATCGACGCCAGCAACGTCCTCAAGCCGGCCCTCTCGCGCGGAGAAATTCAGTGCATCGGGGCGACCACCCTCGACGAGTATCGCAAGTACATCGAAAAGGATAGTGCCCTCGCCCGCCGGTTCCAAGAAATCATCATCGAACCTGCCAGCAAGAAGGAAGCGGTCGAAATCCTCAAAGGTCTCCGCGACCGTTATGAATCGCATCACCGCGTTCGCATCACGGACGACGGGTTAGAAGCCGCCGTCGAACTTTCTAGCCGTTATATCACGGGCCGTTGTCTCCCCGATAAGGCAATTGACGTCATCGACGAGGCGGGTGCCCGCGTCCGTCTTAAAGCGATGACCAAGCCGCCCGACCTCAAAGAGATCGACGAAGAAGTCGAAAAGCTCAACAAGGAAAAAGAAGAAGCGGTCGCCAATCAAGACTTTGAAAAGGCCGCCTCTCTCCGCGACAAGGCCGACAAGCTGAAAAAGAAAAAACAAACCGTCACCCGCGAATGGCGCGATAAATCGCGTGAGTCAGACGGGGTCGTCGATGAACAGGTCGTCGCAGAGGTCGTCTCCAAGATGACCGGCATCCCGCTGACCCGCATGAGCACCGAAGACACTGCCCGACTGATGAAGATGGAAGAAGACTTGCACAAGCGGGTCGTCAGTCAGGACGAAGCGGTCCGCAGTATTGCCAAGGCGGTCCGTCGCAGCCGCAGTGGTTTGAAAGACCCCAAGCGGCCGATTGGTTGCTTCATTTTCGCCGGTCCGACGGGAGTGGGCAAAACGCTCCTCGCCAAGGCTCTCGCCGAGTTCATGTTCGGAGATGAGGAAGCCCTCATCCAACTCGACATGAGCGAGTACATGGAAAAACATAACGTCAGCCGGTTGATCGGTGCCCCGCCGGGCTACGTCGGCTTTGAAGAAGGGGGCCAGCTTACCGAGAAAATTCGCCGCCGCCCCTACTCCGTCGTGCTGCTCGACGAAATCGAAAAAGCCCATCCCGACGTCTTCAACATGTTGTTGCAAGTCATGGAAGAAGGCCGCCTGACCGACAGCTTCGGTCGGCATGTCGATTTCCGCAACACGATTTTGATTATGACCACCAACGCCGGTGCGGAAGCGATCAAGAACGAAGCCCAGTTCGGCTTCCAAAAGCCCGACGACGATTCGTCCTATGACGGTATGAAGAGCCGTGTGAACGAGCGAATTGAAAAAGTCTTCCGGCCCGAATTCCTCAACCGGATGGACGACGTGATTGTCTTCCGCCATTTGAAGGTCGAAGACCTGAAGGAAGTCATCGACATCGAACTGGCCAAGGTTCGCGAACGGTTGGGCGAACGAGGTTTGAAATTGAGCCTTACTGACGAGTCGAAGACCTGGCTCATCAAGAAGGGATCCAACATGGATTTCGGTGCCCGGCCCTTACGTCGCGCGATCGAGAACTATGTTCAAGATCCACTCTCGGAAGAACTTCTCAAGGGAGAATTCGAGGGCAAGGATCAGATCAAGGTCGATGTCGTCGAGGTCGCGGGCAAGAAGCAACTCCGCTTCATCGGCACCGTCACCGAGACCAAGGCCGAACCGGTCGGCGGCGCGGCGAGCTAACGCGACCCTTTGAAATTGTTTCCGAAAGCCCACTTGTACAAGCGGCGTCTCGCCGCTTCTGTAACGCGGCGGGACGCCGCGTCTACGAATACGAGTGGTTTATCAACCTATAAATCCCACTCTCCTGCCGCACGGACTTCCACCTGCTCTGCGACCCATTCTCGCGGCACGAGGGTCGGCCAGTAGGCAAACACAGGCCGCACCGTCGGGCGACCGGCCGCATATCCTGCCAAGCCCGCCGGACCGCTTGTAATTAACGGTGCGAACTCCCGCGTGAATCGCTCAACCGCTTTACGTTGAGGATCGCGGGCGGTCACTCGCAACATGACCTCGGATAAGCTACTCTGAGCAGTGGAAATACCCGGCACGCCTTCGCCCGCACCTAAACATTCCACACGTGATTCGACCAGTGTAAATCCGGCCGCGGCGACGCGGTCCAGAATGATTTTTCCGCACGCACGGGCTTTGTCCACGCAATCGGGACCAGTCGCCAATAACTGGCCACTGGCGAAGTATCCATCGCGATAGGCGAGCGAAACCTTGAGAGTTTTCGGAGCAGGCCGCCCCGTCGATCCCTCGACGGCAACGCGGTCGGGGCCAACGTCGCGAACGGCCACCGTCGTGAAATCGCAATCGACGTCAGGCGTGAGA
Organism: Planctomycetaceae bacterium; assembly: GCA_043738845.1. Lineage (GTDB taxonomy): Bacteria > Planctomycetota > Planctomycetia > Pirellulales > DASRSE01 > DASRSE01. The sequence goes on along the minus strand of JAYUFG010000318.1, from coordinate 21,349 downwards.
TAATGGGCCGGGTCGCCAATTTCGTAAACGAGTTGGCTTACCACGGTCATTCGATCAACTATACCGCCGGTTCCGTTCGGCTTGGTGATGGTGCAACTTCCATCGTCGTTCAATTCGGCGATGGGATAACCAACGTCCGACAAATTGTGACCCCGCCAACGGTCCGAATATCCGCCGGTCACTTGCGCCCCGCACTCGATCAAGTGTCCCGCCACACTCGCCCCAGCCAGTTTGTCCCAATCGTCCCACCCCCAGCCGAACTCATGCACCGCCGGTCCGAGCGTCAACGACGCATCGGCCACGCGGCCGGTGATGACAATGTTCGCCCCTTCGGCCAAGGCTTTGACAATTGGCCGGGCACCGAGATAGGCATTCGCACTGACGGTTAAATTGGTCAGGGTACTGGGTGATTCGCTCAGGGTACTTAGTGATTCGCCCGTGTCGAGGTTTACAAACGGTTCACCCGCGGCTTGCCATTTTGCGATCTGGTCGCGAATGTCGTCGCCCGTCACGACACCGATTTTGAAATGGCCCAGTCCATTCTGGTGCAGAATCTTCGCCGCCGCACGGGCACAAGCGATCGGATTCATTCCACCCGCATTGGTAATGATTTTCAACTGGGGCTGATTTCGCAGGGTCTTCGTCAGGCTGGGCAACACTTCGAGGAAATCTTCGGCATATCCAGCGGCGGGATTTTTTTCCCGTTGTCGGGCCAGAATCGAAAGTGTTAACTCGGCCAGATATTCGAGCGTCAGATAATCGACCGGTGCTGCCTCGACCAATCGCCGGGGTGCGTCGAGCCAATCACCCAGGAATCCCGCCGCGTTGGCAATCCGAAGTGGCATGGCATCCCTGGCTCTCTGAAAATTTCCCAACGCCAGCAGCACACACCAAACCCAACAACACAATTACCGGACGTGGCGAGACGCCGCGTCGACAAGGTTCAGTCCCACCACCACGAATCGCTCTTGGAGACGGGCGCATTTTTCCGCGCCAACGAAACACTGGCGTCTTGTTTGATCTCACTGACAACAGCCCACGGTTGAATCTCGACACCACCGGAGGCACTGATTAGCCAGTTGGTTCCCTTCTTGACCATCGTCGCTTGCGAGTCGATCGATTTCGGAGCGGGAAACTCTTCGGTCTTGAAAGCCTTCTCGTCGGACAATGTACTCAATTTGAGATCGGCCTTTTCGAGCAAGCGTTCTTTGGTAATCAATGTTCCGACGATGGCCAAGTCCATCACGCATTTCAACTCGGCGAAGATCGGCTCCTTTTGGGCCAACTCGTCATACTTCTTCGTCATGTTGTCGGCCCAGGTTTGCGCGGCGGGTGCGGCTTTCGCCGTTTGTTTTTGTCCAGTCGCATTCATAAAGTCTTCGGACGCCATGCACTTGACCGAACCGTTGAACTTCCACGTCGTTCCTTCCGGATCACGGACAATCGCATCGTACTTCGGCACGAGCCACCAGCGAGGAAACGCATTCGCCAAACCGGTCGAGCCAGCGTTCGCCAAGTCCAGATAACTCGGCAAACCTTGCACGGGTGGCGTATCAAACTTCATCCCCAAACGCTTCATTCGATAATCGGCCGCCACGAGCACGCGGGCCATCCCGCTGTTGTCGGGGACGCCCGTCACTGTGACCATTTGCGGACCGAGGGCTTGTTCAATTGACGTCTTGGTTTGCTCCTTATTGCCGATTTCGCGGAGCGTACTCAGCAAGGTTTGCACGCGACGGACCCCTTCGGGCGTTGGATCAATCGAGCAAGTAATCGGTGCGCGACGAGCACCTTCGGCCGAACGAATTGCTACCATCAAATCGTCGAGGTGCATGACGGGCAAACCCGACTTCACGCCGACGACCGTTCCGTCGTTGGCAATTCTCCAACCTTCACCCGGCCCGGCAAGGAGGATGTCGTGATGTTCCGCATCGACGAAGACGAACTCGATCCGTTGTAAACCGGCCAAGTATTTGAGGTCGTCGGACAGCGGTTTGTTTTGAGCGACATGCTCTTTCACGGCGGCGTCAAGTTTGGCGAGCGAAATGACTCGTTGTTTCGTTTCTTTGGTGACAGCGTCGCCCGCCTTGGCCAAGGCCTTTTCGCGAGCGGCGCGCAATTCTTTGCGTTCGTCGATGGTTTGATTTCGCAACACACCCTCGGCGTTAATGGCAACACCGCCGACGCTCCGCTGGTTGACGAAGTTATTATTGCCGTTATTGTTGGCAAACAGATTCGCTGGCAAATATGCCGTGCAGATTCCTGCTAACAATAAACTACGCAACCCGACTGATAAATTAAGCATACGCAACTCCCGACAGTTGAAGAATTGGGGAGAACCCTGTTCCGTGAAATCGTACTGTTGGCCTGAAAAGGCGACCGGAAAAATGATCGGATGAACTTGTGTCGAAAAGTAGTAGATTCCCACCATTCGACCGATGACTGAACGTCTATTTAGACTACTCAAAGCGACACGAAAAAGCAAGAAAACCACCTACAAGCCTGTATTGAGACGGGGAGTAAGGCCATTTTTTGCAACGAAATCTGGCTTTACAGCGGGGAATCCTGACAGATAGCATGACCGGTATGAAATCAACGACCCCACAACCGTCGCCGCCGATTCCTAAATGCCCCTGGTCTGTCTGGCTCGCAACTGGCTTCGGAATTGGCTTTGCCCCCGTTGCGCCGGGCACCTTTGGAACGCTGTGGGGACTTCCTTTGGCCGTTGGAATCGCCCAAATTCCAGCGATGGGCGTCCTCCCGAACTGGGTTTTACAGGTCGTGGCAATCCTGGCGGTGAACGCGGTCGGCGTCCCATTGTGTTCGGCCGGTGCAAAGTGGTTCGGCAAAAAAGACCCCGGTTCGGTCGTGTGGGACGAAATTGGAGCGATGCCAATCACGCTGTTCCTGATCCCACTCGATTTTTCCAATCCGTTTCAGGCGTGGTCCCGATTGGCCCTGGGTTTCGTCTTATTTCGGTTTTTTGACGTTCTCAAACCACCGCCGATACGACAACTGGAGCGTTTGCCCGGAGGCTGGGGCATAATGGCCGACGATTGGCTGGCTGGGATTTTTGCCGCTGGGGCGTTGCGAGCGATTTTGGGGCTTTGCCCAACCGGTTTTTGGTGAATGTAGGCAGGTTGTCGGGCCACACGCCTGAACTATTGGACAACTTCCAATTCCGCTGGGACGGGCGGGTTGGCCGAGGGCGATTGCACGTGTGCTTTTCGATTGCGAAATGCGCGAACGGTTGTGTAACTTTTCAGCAACCAGCGACTCCTTAGTGATCCGCAACCGACGACAACGCGACCGACGGGATAAGTTCCGGTGGTCCACTTGGCGGTTGCTGCGCTCAGTTCGCCCGCGAAATCGACGGTGTGAATGTTCTGCTCGGCGTGCAGTTTTTCATACAGCATGTACCGCAATAACTGGCCGGGAGTGAAGCGGCCAAAAGCTTCGTCGTAACCGACCTTCGGCGTGAAATAGGTGCCCTTGGCCAACCAACCGTACTCGAACGCAATCGGTTGTCCATTGAATTCGAGAAAGACGAGTTGCAACTGACCATTTGCGGCCGCCGCTTGGGCCTGACGAATGTAGTAGTCGAGCAGGCCGGGCGTTTTTAAGACCGAGCTATTTGTGCCGGTCCCTTTCCAACTGCGGTCCTCGACGGCAAAACCACGCCGCACCTGTTCGGCGATTTCTTGATCGTCGGAAAACTGATTGAGGACATGGAGTGCGATTTGGCCTTCGGTCTCGGCTTTGCGTAAGGCTTTTCGCATGTGGCGACGGTGATTGCTCGACCAGGCGTCCTGAAAGGCGTCCCAGTCGCCGGTGCAATCGACAACGCCGACTTGAGCTTTCGCTTCGGCATGAATTGACAAGTTCGCCCGCCGGGCCGCGTTCAGAAATGCGTGCCAGTCGGGCCGCTCAAACGGCACGCCGTTCAACATTAGTATCGACCAAGGAAGTTGTCGCAGACCTTGCACGAGCAAATCTAGAGCCGCTGCATCGGCCGACGTGTCCCACAGTAAATCTCCGCAGGGTGCCCATTCGTTGCGGGGCAACATTCCGACCTTTAGGAGTTTGGCTTTTTTTTCCCCGACGAGCGGTAAGGCGGCGACCAGTTTTTCATCCTCTTCGACCGCCAGGGCGTGAAATTCCGTATCGGACCGAAAGGCCTGCAACCATTGCGAGATCCAGGCTGCTTGCGCGACGGGCAGTGCGGTTTCACTTCGCAGCCACAGATTGTCCCATGACGAAGTGATCTCGCGAAATTGTGCTAATGAACGGATGTGATATAAGTGGAAAGACATGGGGAAATGATGAATGAGGTACGATGAATGGATGGCCAATGCGAATACAATGCCACCAATTCAAACATGTCACACATTCCTCCCCCGTGCTGGGGCTGTTGGTCGCACAATCGGTAGAATCGTTATAGATCGGACTGAGCATCGTGGAATAGAGAAATGAGTTCGCCCAGGATCAAAGCCGTGGCTCCCCAAATGCGGTGTCCCTGGATGACAATGTGCGGGGCGGAAAAGCGAAGACCGCGACGCTGAACAATGTGCCGACCGTAATTGTCCCGATTGAGAAGTTCCGCTAGAGGCGTTTCCAAAACGGCGGCGACTTCGCTGGGATTCGGAATCATCGTCGGACGTTCTGAAGCAATGGCCAGCCAAGGGGTGATCGCAAACCGGGTCGAGTACAGATTGATGGGTGACAGCGAACCGAGCATTTGCAGGTCGGGCGGCATGACGCCCAGTTCCTCCGCGAACTCTCGCACTGCGGCGGCCTCCGTCGATTCCCCCCGCTCGACCATTCCGCCGGGAAAACTGACTTGGCCTGCGTGGTCGAACATGTGGACCGGTCGCAGCGTGAGTGGCAAGAACCATTGACCTTCGACAGGATAGAGCAGTGCTAGCACGGCCGCCGGACGGAAAGACGGTTCCGGCGGGTCATAATGGCGACCATAGCTCAATTCAGGTTCAAAATAGGCTCGGGCAGATCGACCGGGCAAGGGACGAAGAAGTCGTCGAGCAAGCAATATCGGCAGACTGCGAGGCATGGATAGAATCCGGAAAATTTTCTTGTCAGGAAAGCCGTAACGCCCTGATGAAAGCCTACCCCTTTGACCGAAAATCTACGGAGGATGCACCCTAAGGTAACGATTATTACGAATGTAGCAACCCGATTTGTAGCGATATAGCTCCGCTGCGCGTCGCTGCTAACCGATGCTGGAATTTAATTCGTGCCGAGTCTTTAGCCGCCTTCCTATACGTTGTGGAACTACCCGTGAGTACCGAACTACCATTTTCGACGCCGCTGCCAGAAGGCCCTTTCGGCAGTGAAGAAGCCTTCGCGAGTACTCCCGTCAACTTCGACCGTCAAGCCCTCGCCGAGTCGCAAATGGACATCCGCGAGATCATGGGCGAGATTCAGTCGCTGTGCCAATCGGATGTTCCGCTTGACGAATTCTTCGCCGGGTTTCTCAATCGGGTGATCGCCGCGCTGTACGCGGTCGGCGGTGCCGTTTGGATGGTCACGCCCGAGCAGAACATCGAACTGAAATATCAAACCAAACTTAGCGAGACGGGTCTGACCGAAACAGATGCCGATCAACAACGTCACGCACAAGTTTTGCGGCGCGTCTTGCTCGGCGGGCGACCGGATATTGTCGCTCCTAAATCGGGACAAGGGGAAGATGGTCAACCGCTCAACACGAGTGACTTCACACTCTTGGTTTGTCCGCTGAAAAGTGATCAAGAGACCGTCGGCGTGGTTGAGATTTTTCAACGCGCCGGTGCCCGACCGACGGTTGAAAGGGGTTGGCTCCGCTTTGTCATCAATATGGCGGTTCACGCGGGCAACTATTTGAAAACGCATCGCCTGCGGGAATTTTCGCAAAAACAAACGCTCTGGTCGCAGCTCGAGAATTTTACGCGGTCCGTTCATCGCGGTCTGCATCCTCGCAAAATTTCCTACACGGTCGCCAATGAAGGTCGCCGCTTGATCGAGTGCGACCGGGTGAGTGTTGCGCTTGTTAAAGGTCGCAAGGCCAAGCTCGAAGCAATCAGCGGTCAAGATACATTTGATCGCCGCGCGAATACGGTCCGCCTGTTGAACAACCTGACTTCGGCCGTCGTGAGAACTGGTGAACCGCTGTGGTACTTCGGCGATACGACCGATCTTGCTCCGCAGGTCGAATCGGCCGTGCAAAATTACGTTGATATTGCTCACTCGAAAATTGTCGCCGTGTTGCCCTTGCGGCAGCCGACCGGGATTGATGCCAAATCGCCGCCGGGAAAAGTGATCGGTGCTTTGGTAGTCGAGCAAATTACCGATTCCAGCAACGAAGAGCAGCTTAAAGAGCGGGCGAAGGTCGTTGCCGAACATGCAGGCACCGCACTGGCCAATGCCCTTGAACATCACTCGCTGTTTCTCATGCCGGTCTGGAAAACGCTGGGCAAAACGCGGGTCATCGTGCAACTTCGTCATTTGCCGAAAACACTGTTGGCCATTGGAACCGTCGCGGCCGTGACGTGTGCGTTGTGCTTCATTCCGGCCGACTTAGAGATTGAAAGCCGTGGTACCTTAGAACCGGTCATCCGGCGCGACGTGTTCGCGTCGCTCGACGGTGTTGTGCATGATGTCTTTGTGGAGCATGGGTTGACGGTCGCGGAAGGGACGGTTCTCGTCGAGACCAAAAACACCGACCTAAGTGTCAATCTGGCCGACGTCCTCGGTCGTCTCGATGCAACACGCGAACAAATTCGCTCTCTCGATAATGCCCGGTCGGATTACAAACTGTCGGATTCAGAAAAGAGTAAGCTGGCGGGTCAATCGGCCCAACTGCAAGCAACCCGCAAGAGCCTTGAACAGCAGGCCGAACTGGTCAAGCAAAAAATCTTGCAACTGCAAGCGGTCAGTCCGATTGCTGGTCAGGTCGTCACGTGGCAAGTTCGTGATCGTTTGATTCACCGGCCCGTTCAAAGGGGACAAGTGTTACTCACCATCGCCGACCCGACCGGTCCTTGGCAATTGGAACTGCATGTGCCCGAGGAGCGGATGGGTTACATTGCTCAAGCCAAGAAGGATCACGAGTCAAAACATTCGCCGGACCCGGTGAAGGTGACGTACTTCGTCGCTACGAATCCAGGTCAAAAACACACCGGCGCGGTGGAAGCGATTCACACGACGGCCGAGGTCCGAGGTGAAGAGGGAAATACCGTCCTCGTTAAAATCAGCATCGATAAGGACGATTTGCCGGTGACGGAACTGCGGCCGGGGGCGTCCGTCACGGCGAAAATCAACTGTGGCCGGCGGTCGCTGGGCTACGTTTGGTTTCATGACATCGTCAATTTTGTACAATCGAAGGTGTTGTTCAAGTTGTAAACGACCCTTTGACCGCGTCTCTTGGAGGAGTCCGTTATGAATTCCGTCATCGCAATTTGGACTGTCACTCTCGCGCTCGGGGGGCAACCGGCGGTCGCCCGACCGGGATCGGGAGTTGCCGCGAACGGTGGAAATCCCATCGTGCAAAACTGCACGGTCGCCTTGATTGAAGAGGTGCAAATTCCGGCGCAAGAGGCGGGCGCACTCGTGAAAGTTGCGGTCCACGAAGGGGATCAAATTAAAATTGGTGACATGCTGGCCCAAATGGACGACAGTCAGCCGAAGGTACACAAGAAAGCGGCGACCGGCGAGTATGAAGCCGCTCGACAACACGCCATCAACGACATCAACGTGCGGTTTGCGAAAGCCGCTTACGAGGTCGCCAAGAGCGAGTATAGCAAAGCACTCGAAGCTAACAGACGGTCGCCCAACGCCTTTTCGGATGTCGAACTCGACAACAAAAGGCTAGCGGCTGAAAAGGCCAAATTGCAAATCGAACAGAGCGATGTCGATCAAAAGGTCGCTGTTTATACGTCCGCCACCAAAGAGGCCGAGGTCGAAAACGCCCAACTCAGCATCGACCGCCGACAAATCAAATCGCAAATTGAAGGGATCGTCGTCTCGATCAACCGTCACGCGGGCGAATGGTTGCAAGTTGGCGAGCCGGTCTTGCGGATCGTGCGGATGGACCGCCTGTGGGTGGAAGGCTGGATCGACGCGAGCAAGTTCAATCCGGACGAAATCAAGAATCAATCGGCCGTAATCGACGTGGAACTTGCCCGTGGTCAACACGCCCGATTCACTGGCAAGATCGTCTTCGTAAGTCCCTTAGTCGAGGCGGGTGGCGAATATCGGATCAAGGCCGAAGTCGAAAACCGCCGCGAGAACAATGAATGGGTCTTGCGTCCCGGCCACACCGCTACAATGCAAATCCAGTTGAAGTAATCGAGACCTATTTCCCTGCGCATTTTGCGTTTTGACTTTTGCGTTCCTCATTCATCGCTCATCGTTCCTAATTCATCATTTCCTTCCCCCATGCCTACCCTGACCGAAAGCCTGGTCTCGTCCTCCGCTCGCAAGCTGTTGCTGCGGATGCGGCCCGACTTGCAGACCGAGCGGCACATTTATCAGGGGCGAGTTTACTGGATTATCAAAGAGCCGTTTGCCCTGAATTACTTTCGGCTGGAGGAAGAGGAGTTTGCCCTGCTGAAAAATCTCGACGGCAAGTCGAGCCTCGACGATCTCAAGCGGAACTTTGAGGTGGCCTTTCCGCCGAAGAAAATCGCCCTGGATGAATTGCAACACCTCGTCGGGACGTTTCACGACCGGGGATTGCTGATCGCCTCGACTTCTGAACAAGGCCACCGACTGCAAGAACGAGCGGCCAAAAAAACTCGGCAGAAAATTTGGTCCACTCTGTCGAATGTGCTGTCGATCCGCTTTCGCGGCTTCGATCCCGAACGGTTGCTGAATTGGCTGTACCCAAAGGTCCGCTGGTACTTTACGCCGGTCGCTGTGGCGGGCTGCATCGCGCTCATGCTCTCGGCATTGTTGCTGGTGCTCGTGCAGTTTGACACTTTTCGGGCAAAGCTGCCGACGTTTCATAGCTTCTTCGCGGCTAGTAATTGGATCTATCTCGGTTGTGCGCTCGGCTTTACGAAAGTTCTGCACGAGTTCGGTCATGGCCTGACGTGCAAACACAACAAAGGCGAATGTCACGAGATGGGCGTGTTGCTGCTCGTCTTGACGCCGTGCCTGTATTGCAATGTTTCTGATTCGTGGTTGCTGCCGAGCAAGTGGGCCAGGGCGGCGATTGGGGCGGGCGGGATGTATATTGAACTTTGTCTCGCGAGTGTGGCCACGTTTATGTGGTGGTTCAGCGAGCCGGGATTGCTGCATCAGTTGTGTTTGAGTGTGATGTTCGTGAGTAGCGTCAGCACATTGATGTTCAATGCGAATCCGCTGTTGCGCTACGACGGATACTATATTCTCTCTGACATTCTGGAGATTCCGAATCTCAAACAAAAATCGACGTCGATCTTGCAGCGCAAAATGAGCCAGTTGTGCTTGGGCTTGGAGCCAGCGGAAGATCCGTTCCTCCCCAAACGAAATCAAATTTTGTTCGCGATCTATTCGGTCGCTTCGTTCGTGTATGGTTGGGTCGTGGTGATCGGAATTTTGTGGTTTTTGAATAAGATATTCGAACCGTATGGTCTTAAAATCATTGGTCAAATGTTTGCTTTGGTGTCGTTGTTCGGGCTGGTATTTCAGCCGCTGCAAAAGCTCTATCAGTTAATCGTCGTTCCGGGAAGGATGGAAAAAGTGAAACAAAAAAACCTGTATTCGACCTACGCTCTCGTCGGAGTGGTGTTGGCGGCGTTCGCGTTCGTCCCGTTCCCACATCGCGTGTTTTGCGCTCTCGAGATCACACCTCGTGACGCCGAACCGGTTTACGTCGATGTGCCAGGACAGCTTGAAGAAATCCTGGTTAAGCCGGGCGAACATGTCGAAAAGGGGCACGTTCTGGCAAGGCTCATCAGTCCCGACCTGGAATCGGCGATCAACGAACTGTCTGGCAAGCGGGACGAAAATCAAGCCAAGCTGCGGAGTCTGAACGCCCAGCGGGGACGTGACCCCAAGGCGGGCGACGATGTGGCCTCGGTCAAAGAGACGATCAAAGCGATTGAGCAACAATTGACGGAAAAAATTCGCGACCGCGAGCGATTGACGCTCGTTTCGCCGGCGGACGGGATTATTCTCGCCCCGCCCCCGACGCCGAATCAAAAAGAGCATGAGGAAAAACTGCCGACGTGGTCCGGCACTCCGCTCGAGCCGCGCAATCTGAGGGCGTGGCTGCCCGAAGGGGTCTTGTTCTGTCAGGTCGGCGACCCGAATGCGATGCAGGCCGACATTGTTGTCGATCAATCGGACGTCGAGTTTGTGACGGTCGGCCAAGGGGTCGATCTGAAACTCGAACAACTTCCTTCGCAGACGTTCAGTAGCCGCATCGAACAAATTGCCAAGCTCGATTTGAAGGTCAGTCCCAAACAATTGTCCCACAAAGCTGGTGGCGAACTCATCACGAAGACCGACGCGAGCGGCGTAGAACGGCCGGAAAGCACGTCGTATCAAGCGAACGCCCCACTCAGCGACCCAGGTGCATTGCTCCGTCCCGGCTTACGTGGTCAAGCAAAAATTCAAGTCGGCTGGCAATCGCTGGGGGTGAAACTCGTGCGTTACTTGAGCAAGACGTTCAATTTCAAGCTGTGAGAGATGTTGGTCGCGCAATCCACAACTTGTACAAGCGGCGTCTCGCCGCTTCCTACTCGTATTGCACGCGGCGAGACGCCGCGTGTACGAGTGGAGCACTCTCATTCTAATTGAGAGCAAAACCGCTCCTCACAAGGCCCTTCGCGATTGGCCAACGGTGCAGCCGCCGTTCTTAATCGGGCTATTTATCTGACCGCACGGCTCAGTCGTTCAACTGCCCACTCACTCTGTCCATTCGGCGACAAGGGCCGATTTTCTTGTATTTCTGCTGCCGCCCGTTTAGACTGAGGGCGGATCGAGCGGGTTGCCGACTCGCGGGCAAAACTTTTCTCTCGGCTTCTCAATCGGGAACAGGAACATCAATCGGAACAGGTGGTCTATGAACATGCGCGGACGGATGTTGGGAATTTGGTGTGCGATTGCGATCTTACTCGTGACCTTCGGCGGAAACAATTCGCCTGGCGAAGATAAGCCGCCGATTCCTGTCGCTCGACCCCAATCGCCGGAGGGCCGTATTCGAGAAGTGTTGATGAAACCAGTGACGCTCGATTTCAGCAAAAAGCCGCTTAAGGAAATAGTCGAAGCGATTGCTAAAAAGTCGGACCTTAACATTCAGATCGACTCGGCGGCCGTTAGGGAAAAAGGCATTGATACTGCGACGCCCGTCACCCTTCACTTGAAAGACATATCGCTTCACAGCGGACTTAAGTGGCTCTTGCAGCCGTTGAAACTTACCTACATAATCGTCGACGAATGCGTCTTGATTACGGATCCGGATGACGGTGTGCGAATGATGCCCTTAAAACTCTACGCAATTCGCGACCTCGCGGCTTCCAAAGGTGAATTTGGCGAAACGTCACACGATGTCGATGCGGTCGGACAGATGCTCTTGAATGTTGTACAGCCCACAACCTGGGACAACGGCACGCAATACCTTCCATCTCATGCAAATTTGTTGGCGATCGTTCAGAAGCAAGAAGTTCACGAGCAGATCGGTCATCTGTTCGCCGCGCTACGCGAGACCCGCGCAGCTCAATTAAAAACGCCGGGCACAGCACCCGTTCTTTCCGTTTGTTCGCCAACGGTAAAATCGGCTCACGCTCGCATTGAGAATCACTTGGCCTTGGCACTCGATGTCGATTTTAACAAGCTCCCTTTGGATGAAGTTATCGACGCCCTACGCGAGAAACTGTTCATCAACTTTATTGTCGATAAGAATGCCTTGACGGATGCGAATATCGCACTCGATCAACCGGTGACGTTCAAATCCGAGCGTACGCTCGCCCGTACCATTTTGAGCCAATTATTTCGGGAGAATAGGCTGCATTACGTCATTTGCGATGAGGTCGTTTTCATCACGACCCAACAAAAATCGGAACAGATCGGTGAAATGCGAGTTTACCCTTGCGCCGATTTGATCCCCAAGATCGACCCTCTTTCCGACAATTATGATGGTGACTTGAGCAACTTCGTGGAAACACTTCGTGCCCTCTGTCGTCAGGCAACCCGGGACACGCTGGGCGGAAATGGACAGATCACCGGATTTGGCCAGCCCGAGGTTCTCGTCGTCTGGCAAACTCGGAAAGGTCACGAAGAAATCGCGCGCCTTCTCGATGATTTTCGGGCCAAACAAGCCGAGAATGCGCGCCGCAATCCGGAACAAACGCCAGCACCCAACGACAAAATCACGAAAATCTTTCGACTGCGAAACGAAAGTGGTGGGGAAAACCTTTCCGCCGATCAAGTTGCCGACATCGTCAAGGAAACATTGGGTGAGAAAGTATGGGGTGAAGAAGGGGCCTTCATGCGGGCTGCGAAAACGATTCCGACTGTCACCGTGACCAAGTCGCCCGACGGTACGGAATCGACAGCGACAAAGTCGCCTCCTTCCTACACGCTTACCGTGCGACACAATCGCAGAGTGCTGTACGAAGTGTGTCGCGTTCTGACGGAATTAGGCGTCTGGTCGATTCCAATTACTGGCCCCGCGTTGCGTCACAATGGCGTTCCGCCCAACTCGGAACCACGAGCGAACGCCGTTCCGGAACAAGTTCCGTCGAAACTTCAAGAGGGCGGCGCGTCGTTTTAGGATCGGATCATAAATTATTGTCGTCTTTCGCTCCGCGAAAGGATGCTTTTTCGCCGTTGCGAAGGAACATAATGAGATAATTATATATGAGCCGGTCCTAAACTGTTATCGAAATGGATAGAACGGACATTGCACCGTAGGCTAAAGTGAAAAGGTGTCACGCGGAGATCGAGGAGGTTTGTATTTACGTCGAGCGGAATGAGTGTGGCGAACAGAACATCAATCGGAACAGGTGGTCTATGAACATGCGCGGAAGAACGTGGGGAATTTGGTGTGTGGTTGCGATCGCGCTTGTGACCTTCGGCGGAAACAATTCGCCGGGAGAAGATAAACCGGCAATCGCGGCCGCTAAATCTCTTTCGCCGGAAGATCGCATTCGAGAAGTTCTGGCGAAGCCGGTGACGCTCGAATATGTTCAAGTTCCGTTAAAAATGTTCGTGGAACAACTGGAGAAAACATCGGGCATTCACATCCGAATCGACGCGCAGGCATTGAAAGATAATGATCTCAATGCCTTCGCCTGCGTACATGCCGATTTGAAAGACATTTCTTTGCGGAATGGGCTAAAATGGTTCCTGCGGCCGCTGAAAATGACGTACTTGATTGAACACGGCGGAATCACCATTACGACGCTCGATGTTTACGAGAAGCAGTTGCACACTCGACTCTATTCCGTGGATGATCTCGCCCAGGATCGCAACGAATATGGCGAAGATTTTCTAAACACGCCGGGGTTGCTGGACCTATTGCAGTCGAATGTTCGACCAGAAACGTGGGACGTGGTCGGCAGGCCAGGAACGGTCGATGCCTTGAACCGGCTGCTCGTGATCCATCAAACCGAGATTGTGCATGAGGAAATCGCGAGCTTGTTCGCCGCCTTGCGCGTCGCGAAAGCGCGCCCGAAGAACGAACCCGTCCGAGGGTCCATTTTGGCGAGTGGGACGCCCACCGAACAAGCGGCCCAATTGCGATTCACGAAACAGCTTGAGCAGAAGATCGACGTCGATTTTGACAAGGTGCCGCTCGACAAAGCCATTGACATTTTGAAAACCAAAACGGGAATCCCGTTTGCCTTTGACGAGATCAATATCGAACTTGACAACATTGACCTTTCCTTGCCTGTGAGTTTGAAGCAACAACAAATCGCCGGTCGCGATGCGTTGAGTCTGATTCTGCGGTCGCATAAACTTTCGTTCGTTGTCAAGCAAGAGTTGCCTTTGATTGTGCCCCGTTCCGTTGCCAAAATGATGGGTGAGACCCGAATTTACCCTTGTCACGACCTGCTTCCGCCTCAACAACCCCTCGACCGAGTGTTCGAGGATCAGTGCGAAAAACTCGCGGAAGTGATCCAGCAGACGTGCCAATCGTCCGACTGGGACGAGGTGGGTGGGGCGGGATCCGTCCATAGTTTCGGTTCGCCGGAACTGCTGATTGCGACAACCACTGCCGAAAATCACGAAAACATTCAAAAACTTCTGGCCGAGATGCGTCTTAAGCAGGGGGAAGTGCCGATTCAGCCGCCAAAATATGATCCCTTTAGTTCCGAAAAGACGACCCGCGTGTTTCGGTTATTCGAGAGAACTCCGTTCCGCCAAGACGGCCTGAAGGCCGAGGATGTGGCCGAGATCGTCAAGGCTACGATGGGCGAAACTGCGTGGAAGGAAGAAGGGACGTTCATTCGCGTGGCCAAAAATAACCCGATTGTCACGACGACGAAGGGTCGCGATGGGGTGGAGACGATTGAAACGAAAGCTCAACCTTCGCGCACGCTCATCATTCGCCAGGGTCCGAAAGCGATGTACGAAGCCTGTCGCATTCTGGATCGGCTTGGTGTTTGGAAGTCGTCTCGCGGGCTGAAAATAGATGGAGGGACGGGCGGTGGCCTCAGTGGAAAGGACCTTGAGCGACTCAAAAAATATGGCTTCGGCGATGCCGGACCAGGCCGGTTTGAAGGTGGCGGACCTTTTTAAGAATGCCGGACATTCGACCTCTTGACGTACTTCAGTGATGTAGGTCAGGTACCCCGTACCTGACATTTAGACACAACTTTTTCATCCCGGAGGGATGTTAGCAATTAGCCGGTGGTTGAGCGCAGCGACACCACCGGAACGCAGGCCGACAACGAAGTTCGACCCCGGCGGGGTCGCAGCGAAACGTGAGATCGTCGCCGCAGCAGGCTGGCATCCCGCTGGGATGCAGAATGCAGTGGGCGATGGTCACCGGTGGTGTCGCTGCGCTCAACCACCGGCTAATCGCTGTGACCCCGCCGGGGTCCAAACAACCTGAAGCGGCGGCACATCGCGAGCTTGGACGGAACATTCAAGAGTTGCGTATAAACGTCAGATACCCGTACCTGACAGAATTACGGGTTGCCATACGTAGGTATGGATAGAACGGACATTGCACCGCAGGCTAAAGTGAGAAGGTGTCACGCGGAGATCGAGGAGGTTTGT
This sequence comes from Planctomycetaceae bacterium, assembly GCA_043738845.1. Classification (GTDB taxonomy): domain Bacteria; phylum Planctomycetota; class Planctomycetia; order Pirellulales; family DASRSE01; genus DASRSE01. The sequence goes on along the minus strand of JAYUFG010000318.1, from coordinate 6,142 downwards.
ATTTACGTCGGGCGGATGAAGTACGGCGAACAGAAAATCAATCGAAACAGGTGTTTTATGAACATGCGCGGAAGAACGTGGGCGGTTTGGTGTGTGGTTGCAATTCTGTTAATCACCAGCGGCGGAAATGCCGCGCCGCAGGATGGACGGGAGGATCCGTTCGGCGGGCCAGCGGAACCGGTCAAGCCAGCGGTCGAGAAACTTTCTCCAGCGGCAGAACGGGAGTTGAAAGTGCAGCAGGCACTCGACAAACCATTCAAGATGGAGTTCCTGGAAACACCGTTGACAGCAGTCCAGGAATATATTGAAACGGAATCCGGCATCCGCGTGCAAATTGACCACTATGCGTTGAGAGACGCAGGCATCGATAGGGCGACGCCCATCACGCTGAATCTTCGTAACATCTCGTTGCGAAATGGACTAAAATTCCTGCTCAATGAACAACGGCTGACGTACCTTGTCGACAATGGCACGTTGCTCATTACCACGCAGGAGGATGGGCAGAAAAACCTCGAAACCAAATGTTATCCGGTTCGCGATCTGGTAACCCGTAAGGATGCATTCGGCGAGGAATCGACCGACAATGATTCTTTGGTCGAGTTAATCACGGGAATTGTTCGTGGGCCAAGCTGGGATACGGTCGGCGGAGCGGGGACCGTGTCGGCGTTTGCCGGAACGCTAATTGCTTCGCAAACGGCCGAGATCCAAGAAGAAGTTGCACAACTCCTGGCGGTGTTACGGCAGGCGCGAGAAAATCCGGTGGCGAAAAATGTGTATGATTCGATTCTGGCGTCCGGTTCGCGTATCGAACGAGCAGCCCATCAGCGGATTCAGGCCGCTCTCGACCGGAAGCTGGACGTTGCGTTCGATGAATCACCTTTGAAGGAAGCGATGGATACTCTTGATGAGAAAACAGGGGTTTTGTTCCTGATCGATCAACGTTCGTTCAGGGAAGCGGGAATTGATGAGGCTTCGCCCGTGACATTCAAACAAAAGGGGATTGTCGTTCGCGACGCCTTGAAGGAAGTGTTGCTTCCGCTCAAGCTGACCTACGTCATTCGCAACGAGGTTGTGCTGATCACGACGCTCGATGAAGCCTCCAAAACGATGGAAGTGCGGGTTTATCCCATCGGCGATTTGATTCATCATCCCGACCCTCTCGCGGACGATGTGAAGGACGAAGCCGTCGATCTCATCGAGGTGATCGAGCGGAGCTGCCGTCCCGGCAGTTGGGATACGGTCGGCGGGCCAGGGAGCATCAAATGCTTTAGCCAACCGGAAGCGTTGATCCTTTCCCAATCGGCGGAAGTTCACGAAGAGATTGCCAAGTTATTGAGCGACCTGCGAAAACAAGATCGCGAACATCCCCGACCTGATCCCGCGAAGTCGCGCAACGAGAACGATAAGATCACCAAGGTCTTTCATTTGTATGGCACTGGTCCCAATTCGTCGTTGGGTGCGGAAAATATCGCCGAAATTATCAAAGCGACGTTGGGCGAGAAAGTCTTTAAGCAAGAAGGGGTCTTCATTCGCGCCGTAAAGACCAACCCGATTGTCACGGTGACCAAAAAACCCGACGGGACAGAAACGTCGGAGTCAAAAACACCGTTGCCCTGTACGTTGATGGTTCGTCACAGCCGCAAGGTAATGTTCGACGTCTGCCGGACTCTGAAACAACTGAAGGTCTGGAAGACCGCTGAGTCTGCGGCGCGCGATCGTCCATTTTTAATCAACCCGGTCCCTGTCGTTGGTCAGCGGAATAGTAGCCAGCCGAAGGATGTTCCACGGAATGCTGCGGACGATCACAGTATTCTGCGGAACTCCATCGGTCGTGGCGTCCCAGCCGACGATTGCGGCGGGGGTGGCTATGGGGGTTTCGATCCTGCCAGCGGCGGCGCGATGTTTTAGAAGCGGACCGGCCAACAAATGGGGACATGCCAGATGCCGACCCGACCGCATGGCATAATCGTTAGGGGCGTTGCGAACGGACCCCTCTCGAATGACACGGCGAAAATAGGGAGATGAGCTACACTTGTAAGCCCATCCCTACACACCCTACGACGACGCTCAATCATGTCTCTCACGCTCGACAAAAATCAGACGCTGGATCGCTTTGCCGAACAGGCGGGACGGTTGTATTCGCTCCCAGCCGTCGCGTTGAAGGTACTCGATCTGACTGAGCGGGGCGATGTCGATGTTCCAGCCCTCAAAAGGTGCATCGAGTGTGACCCGGCACTAACGGGAAAAATTCTCCGTGTCGTCAATAGTTCGCTGTTCGGACTTAGTCGGCAAGTTTCGGATCTGAATCAGGCGTTGGCCTTGCTCGGCACGAAGCCGCTCAAACTCTTGGTGCTCGGTTTCAGTTTGCCCAACACGCTCACGGCGAATTTGACGGGTGACATCCTGGGCCATTATTGGTGGCACGCCTTGAACAAGGCCGTCGCTGCCCGCCACTTGGCCGAACAACATTGGCAATTTTCGGGCGACGAAGCCTTTATCGCTGGACTGCTGCAAGACCTCGGAATGCTCGTGTTGATTCAAGGTTTGGGCGAGCCGTATGTCAAGTTTCTCGAACACATTTATGCGACCGACGGCGACGTGATCGCGGCTGAAAGAAATTCCCTCGGCTTCGATCATTTTCAGTTGAGCGGGCGGCTTTTAGAACAGTGGGGCCTGCCGCGCAACATTGTTCGAGCAGTGAGAGGCGACACGACCGATCAAAAGACGAGCCAGTCTCCCAACCCACTCGGTGAGATTTTACCGTTGGCCGAACGGGCCGCGTTGCTCTTAACCCAACAGCGGCCCGCCGTGTTGCAAGAGTTGCTTGCGCTCGTCGAGGGATCGGGCCGTATGACACGTGATGATCTTTCCACGTTGATTCAAAATCTGGAAACGACCGTCGAACAATTGGCAGCGGCGATGACGCTGCAACTTCCGCATGGTGAGGACTATCATCGGATGGTCATTCGGGCACAGGAACAATTGGCCGCCGCCACCGATGATGCAATGTTCGCGCTGACCGAGCCACATGACCAACAGAACCTGAGCGAGGCCGAACTGTTGACGCTCTGGGGCGAGACAATGAACTTGACAGCGGCGGTGATGGCTTACACGCGGGAAATCATCCCCAATGGGGAAGCCGCGCCGCGAACGACCGTCACTCGGCGAGAGCCTGCAAATTTCATCCCCGTTGCTCCGCCGCAAAAGGAATCGGTCATCGTGGACGACGATTTTCGAATGCTTTCCCACGGGGTGCTCGCGCCCGTCGCCTGTTCTTCGACCGAGTTGCTACGCGAGATTTGCGAGGCAGTTGCCGAATGTCGTCAAACCCGCGCGCCGTTGAGTTTGCTGCTGGTGGCGATTGGCCATTTCGATGACTGGGCGATGCAACAGGGAACGCTGGCGGCGGAACGTTTGGCGCAGTCATTTCAGTCGCTTTGCAAACGAGTCGATCATTCGCAGGTGGACGTTCATTCGGTACGGGCGGGCTGTGCGGCCGTGCTGCTGTTGGATTGCGAACGAACTCGGGCTGTTGAATTGGGGCAACAATTGTTGCGGGTTGTGCAGAATATCGTCGCTCGCGACACGAACGATGATCGCCTTTGCGTGAGTCTGGGTGTGGCGACGATTGACCTACCCGCGAAAAACTTTCCTGCCCAGGAATTGATCCACGCCGCCGAGCGATGTCTTCAAAGTGCTCAGTCGGGCGGCGGCCGCGCGGTCAAGAGCATCGCGGTATATTAAAAGACCAGCGTGTTTCCAAGCGGCTTATCTCGATTGGTTCCGCGAAACATTCGTCGGGCTGGCAACGCGACTCTCTGGTCCGCACAGCGGACCCTATGGCGATGACGGTTTGTTCGCCGTTGGTGCTTTCGAGTTGCCGCGATCCGTGATATATTGTGCGGAGTATGGATCATCGTGTTTGAGATTTCACAGCCAGGAAATTTGGGAAGAATGGAATCGACGTGACGGAAACTTCCTGGCCCCTTGCCGATGATCGATTGCTGCCGCGACTCTTGCGGCTGGCTTTGCCTGCCCTGGCGGAGCAATCACTCACGTTGCTCGTGATGTGGATCGACACGATGCTCACGAGCCGGTACTTGCCCGAGGATAAATATCTGGCGGCGATGAACCAAGTGAATTATCTCCTGTGGCTGCTACCAAGTCTGTTTACGTTCGTCGGGATCGGTGCGACCGCCGTGATCGCCAGGTATATCGGTGCCCAAGATCGCGACGGAGCGCAACGTGTCCTGCATCAGGCGTTTTTGATCGGCCTGGGGATCGTGACGGTGATCGGTGTGATCGCACTATTTTGCGGCCGGTCGCTGCTCGATCATCTGCATTTACAGCCGGAAACGACCGAGTTGGCCGCCAAGTTCTTGCGAATCGTCGTGCCGGTCATTCCCTTCATCATGATCGAACACATCGGCAATGCTTGTCTGCGTGGGTCGGGCGACACGATCACAGGACTTGTCGCGATGTCGCTCGTCAACGTGATTGACCTCTGCGTAGGGATTGGTCTTTTGACCGGCTGGGGGCCTTTTCCCAAACTCGGTTTTGAAGGAATCGCGATTGGAACAGCGACCGGGTACACCGTCGGCGGACTCATTATCGGCTTGGCATTGATCAAAGGTCGCGCCGGTTTGAAGTTCCATTGGAAATCGTTCCGGCCCGACAGCGAGCTAATCCGCCGTATTTTGCGGATTGGTATTCCCGGCGGGCTCGACATCATGGCCTTGATCGGCTGTCAATTGTGGTTCGTGCGGATTATCAACACGCTTGGCGACACCGCTTCTGCCGCACACGGCGTGGCAATTCGGATTGAGGCCCTCGCCTATCTGCCGGGTACCGCGTTGCAGATTGCCGCCACGACGCTCGCGGGCCAATACCTAGGTGCCCGTCAAGCACATAACGCCCGCCGCAGCGCGCTCGTCGCCCTGTTTTGGTCGAGTCTGTTGATGAGTGGTGTTGGGGCGATTTTCTATTTCGCCTCCCATACGCTGGTTAGTTGGTTCCTGGGGCCGAACCGTCAGGAACTTGTGGCGACCGCCGCGCCCTTGATTCAGACGATTGCGTTTGGAATGCCCGCCCTGGCGGGATTCAGATTTTCACGGGCACGCTGCGTGGCTCGGGCGACACGCGAGTTCCGCTGCTGGTCACGTTCTTTGGATTCCTCGTCGTGCGAATTCCACTGACATATCTCTTAACGAGTCCCGCCGATCAGACTGTTTTCTTCGGTCAACTTTCCGGTTGGGAAATCGGCGTGCAGGGTGCTTGGTGCGCGATGGTCACGGACCTGTATCTGCGCAGCGTGCCGCTGGTCTATCGTTTCTTTCAAGGGGGTTGGCAACGGGTGAAAGTCTAATTCGATTTCATCGCTCAATGCGATTCGTAGATCGAACTGGCGGACGCATATTCTTTTCTTAGTTCGGCGACGAGACGCTTGACGGAATCGCGACGAGGGCGTTTCTTTCCCAGCCTTCGATGAATGACGTGACGATCGATTTTGACCGTCAATTCGAATTCGGCCGACTCAAAAGCCGGATGCACAAAAAACCCGTCCTGAAGAATCGAAATTGAAGATTCGATAGTTTTTTGAACACTCGGATCACATTCACGCAATAACTGTTGCTGCATGGCGGGTATGGCCGAGTTTAACCCAAAGCTCATCAAACTATACGCGCCCAAATCCCGAGCCGATGGACGATTGCTGCACAATGAGTATTTGACGATGTCCTCTGTCCTTTCTTTTTTGTCGTCTGCGCGAAGTCGTTTTAGAAGGTTTTCCAGTCTCTTGCCTTTGGGTTCGCGTGTACCGGCAGGATCATCACTATGACCATTTAGCGTGCGCCATAAAACCCGATATTCGGACGAGTATTGTGGCGGTTCCAGAACGTAACCCGGTCCGAGCATTGTGAGACACGATTCGAACGCTCGTCGGACTCGGGGATTCGATTCACGAATGAGCACTTCGTGTAAATCGGGAACCAGGTTTTGCAAATCGTGCATTTCAACTCGATCAGACGCAAATTCTCGTATTCTGGCACCCTTATCGCGTAAGGCTTTTCGCAAAAGTTCCTGCGCGAGATCGGCACGGAGACATTCAACCCAAAAACCCGTTTGCACAGTCCAGAGTCGTGTA
>JAYUFG010000317.1:0-12429 GCA_043738845.1 Planctomycetaceae bacterium | reverse complement strand
GTTCTTGGTTTACGTTGCGTTCCAACGGTAATTCCCCACAACTCGCCGCAAATGCGGCTGCAAGACCAACGCATCGTCCAGTTTTTTTGTCCATCCCTAAGTAAATTGTCTCACCCGAAAACGACAAATACCTGGCGAAAGTTGGAAAAAAGGTGCGAAATTGGGAGGGAATTGTCACGAAATCGACCCGACTACCCTGTTTTGTGCTATTGCCGAGAGGGGCGGTGATGTCGATAAATAATGAGGTGGCGTTGTCCACCGTGACACCCTTCCAATCGACGGCTTTCAAAGCCCGACTGACCATCGCGGCTTCCATCCAATATGCCCATCCTGCCCTCCGAACCTGACATTTACCCAGAGCATTTGCTCGATCCACCGGAAACCGACGACGCAGCGGTCGCTCCCTGGTGGGCGGTTTATACGATGTCGCGGAAGGAAAAGGAATTGATGCGGCGGCTGCGAAAGTTGGAAATTCCGTTTTACTCGCCGCTGGTCAAGAAAAAACAAAGGTCTCCCGCCGGTCGTGTCAGGGTTTCTCTGTTACCCTTGTTTGCTGGCTATGTTTTTTTCCGAGGAGATGAAGATGCTCGCTATCGAGTCCTAACCACGAATTGCGTTTCGCAGTGTATCGTGGTTCCAGACGGAAAAGCCCTGGTCACCGATTTACGGCGAATTCGGCAGCTTTTGACGTCGGATTTGCCCGTTTTGGCTGAATCGCGGCTGGATACTGGTGCCCGAGTGCGAATTCGGAGCGGCCGGTTGATGGGCTTGGAAGGGGTTGTGATTAAGCGACATGGTCAGGACCGGCTGTTGGTGGCGGTCTCGTTCCTGCAACAGGGGGCGTCGATTAAGATCGAGGATTTCGAGGTCGAGCGAATCGACTAACCGTTTCACGTGGAACAAACAGCGACCCACCATGTTAAGGTGCAAAAAAACACTAGACGGAAGCAGCCAAATCGGCAAGAATAAAGGAGGCTTTGGTTCGGCCTCTCATCTATCATTTAGTCACTCGCTCCGCGGATCATCCTTTGGGAGTTTTTCTATGTCGCGCTCCTCACGTGTTGGCTTTACGCTCATCGAACTTCTGGTCGTCATCACGGTCATCGGAATGTTGATGGCAATGCTCCTGCCCGCCGTGGGTGCAGTACGGGGACAGATGCAACGCTTGACCTGCCTGAACAATCAGCACCAAATCGCGGTGGTGATTTTTGATTATGCGAGCAAGAACAAAGCCTTTCCTGGATATAGACAGCCGACGATTTTGAATTCAGACGCCAAAAATAATCGCAACGGCAGTTGGGTCGTACAGCTTTTGCCGGGTCTGGGGCAAGGACCGCTCTACGATAAGTGGCGTGATATTAAAGTGACTCCACCCCCATCGCAGTACATGGAAGTTCTCATTTGTCCTAGCAACCCGCCCGAAAACATTTCGACGGCGGCACTCAGTTATGTCGTGAATTGTGGAACGCTGGATGATGATAAATCGATGCCAGTAGAGACGACCGCGAATGGTCTGTTTTTCAATTTGTCCGATCAAACGACCACGACCCGAAGTTCCCGTATCTCCACCCAAGCGGGCATTATCGACGGCGCGGACAAGACCCTGATGATTTCGGAAAACGTCAACACCAATACGAGCCGCGGAACCAATCATTGGGGCGATCTAAATCCGGTTGAAGCCGACTTTGGTTTCGTCTGGTGGGACAAAGAGGACACTCAGCAATATCGCAAAATCAACCACGGAAAAGTCAACAGCACGACCGGCTCGCTGCCCAAGCCGGGTGATCAAATCCGACCCTCAAGTACGCACACGGGCGGCGTGAATGTCGCTTTCGCTGACACGCATACGATGTTTCTGCGCGACGACATCGACTATTGGGTCTATCAACAACTCTGCACTCCTGATGGGAATCACGCCACGGTGATCGCAAAGGATGCAAGCTCAAAGGTCTACATCATCGACGCAAAAGACTATCAATAAGTTCGCGTAACAAGTGCGTCGATTTGCCGTTTGCTCGTGTAACCCGTCCCAGATCATGGTTGCCTTAATTGGGCGTTTCAACCGCCTTCAGTGCGGTTGCCGTTTGCTCCAGAATAAACTCCACGACCGGCTTCGGATCATCCAGACCGTGCGGGTGGTGCTCACCGTTGGCTTTGTGGATCACGAGGATTTTCCCACTCAGCTTTTGATAGCGTTCTTCAACGATGATCGTGTTTTCCGCAATGGGAACGGCGCGGTCCACATCGCCCACAACGTGAATGAGCGGGATTTTCGCCTTTGCCAGCGGTTCTAAACTGTCCACCGGATTCTTCGTATACGCCAGCGCGGCGGCTTCGTCCGCGAAACCGTAATCCTTTATCAAAGACTTCCAATCGTTCGGGCTTCCCGACCCTTTCCCCTTTCCACCCGGCCAGCTTTTGAAATCGCAAACGGGCGCATCGCCATAAATACAGGCAACTGCTTCCGGGTGCAGCACAGCAAAGTTATAGGCGTACAACCCGCCACGACTAATTCCGATAAGCGTCCCTTTTTTCGCCAGCCCGTTCGCAATGAGCGTTTTGTAAAATGCTTCGAAATGTTTCACGGCGTCGGGGCAGCCGAACGTGTTGCCAACCACGATGTGAACATGATGAAAACCTTTTTCAAGCAGTTGCGGAACGCCGGTCCGTTCGGTGAAAGCGTCGGGAAACTCAAGACACCACGTCCAGGGATTTCCCGTCGCAGCCTGCTTCGGTTCGACGACCCAACATTTGCAGGTATCGACGTTGAAGGTGTAGCGTTTGTAGCCCTTCCAGGCATCAATTTTGGCAGCGGGCCAGGTGTCCACCGCATAAGTGTTGTTGGATTGGCTTACCAAGAACAGCAATACAGGAATCAAGATCGTCAGCAGACTGCGGAATTGGCGGAAACAGGTTTGATGGCTTGGGGTTGGGACTTGCATGGTTATTTTATCTCCGGTTTCGGCGAATTGGATTACCAACGATAGGTAACTTCGTCGGGAGCGACGGGCTTCCCGTGTGACCTTCAACGATACACTCGTTCGAGGGTAAATGGAACCATTTACTGGGTTTGATTACGATGATGGAAAACGGCATCGAGTTTGGTCGGCGATGAATTCATTTGACCCATTCGGTGCATTCCCCCCGTCTTTCCGGCGATTGGTTTACTTCACAAAAGCGCGCGAACTACTCAGATTGACCCTCTGATTCGCAAGGCATAGAATTCACAAGCTATTCTCAAAACTAAGTCTCAAATCCAAAAAACCGGCGGTCGCTTGGCTGAGATGCGTTGGTTTGAAAATTGCGAAGCATCACATCCGAAAGTCCTGATTTTTCGGTGGATAATCTGGTGGATGATTTGCTCGCCGGAAATTGTCTGAAATGAAGAACGCGGTCGCGTCCTTCGTCGGCCCAAACAGGGAGGAATGGGGATGTTTATTCGCCGCTCTGCCTCGGGTGTGTGCGTTTCCGCACCGGCAAAGCTGAACCTCTTTTTCGAAATTCTCGCTCGTCGAGCCGATGGCTTTCACGAGATCGAGACGCTCATGGTCCCGGCGAGTTTGGCCGACAGGCTCACATTGCAAAGCACGAACGACGGCGACGTCACGCTCAACTGTCGCTGGGCCTATCTTCCGTCCGATCCGGTTTGTGGCGAGTTGGAACACTTGCCTGAGGATGATAAGAATCTCGTGGTAAGAGCGGTCAAGCTTTTGCGCAGCCGGGCGGGCGTTGAGTTCGGGGCCAAAATCGAATTATGGAAGCGAATTCCGTCGGCGGCCGGGTTGGGTGGTGGGTCGAGTGACGCCGCCGCTGCGCTGGTGGCAGCGAATCTCGTGTGGAATTTGGGCTGGTCGCGGGAACGGCTCGCAAGTGTTGCGGCGGAACTCGGCAGCGACATTCCGTTTTTTCTCTACGGCGGGACGGCAATCTGTCGCGGACGTGGTGAGTTGGTTGAACCTGTGCCGCACTTGCCAGCTCTGCACTTAGTCATTGTCAAACCGAACGTGGGGCTTTCGACACCGGCGGTTTATCGGGCATGTCGCGTCGCAGAGCAACCGAAGTCGGTCGCGTCGCTGCTCGAGGCCCTGAAGAATGGCGAAACTTTTCGCGGTGGCCAATTACTTCACAATCAATTACAAACGGCCGCAGCGACACTGTCCGAGTGGCCCGACCGTTTGCACCGCGAGTTTTCACGAACCGATTGTTGGGGACATCAGCAAAGCGGCAGCGGGACGAGTTACTTCGGTCTGTGTCGAAATGCAGCCCACGCCCGGCGTGTGGCCGCGAGATTGGGAATGCGAAATGTGGGGCGAGTTATGGTCGTTCACACGGTTGCCTCGAATGTTAGTGAACTTTTGAAATAGACGTTTCACCCGATGCAGCCAGCAAAATAAGTTGTCCTCGTCCGAACTGTAAGGAGCCGCACTGTGCAAGTCACCGAAGTTCGCATCAAACTCATGGAAGAACCGGGCGAGCGTTTGCAGGCGTTTTGTTCAATCACGCTCGATGATTGCTTTGTCGTTCGCGATTTGAAAATCATCGAGGGGTCGAACGGCCCATTTGTCGCCATGCCGAGCCGAAAATTGACTGCTCATTGTCCGCAATGCGGCTGCAAAAATCACCTCCGAGCGTCGTATTGCAATCAATGCGGACTGCGGATGAAAGAAGATCGGGTCGTCATCAAGGACGACGACGGGCGAGCGAAGCTCTACGCCGACATTGCTCATCCCATCAATTCCGCCTGCCGCGAAATGATTCAGGAGCGCGTCATTGCCGAGTATCACGTCGAGGTCGATCGGGCCAAGCAGCCGGGTTACGTTTCGCGTTACGACGACTACTTCGATCAAGAGGATGTCTTGGCCCATCCGCATCAAACGACTCATCACCAACAACCAGCACGTCGTGAAGTGCCTGCCATTCGCTCTGGTTCCGAACCGGCGAGCCATGTTCAACCACCCGAACCGCAACCTCGTGGTCCGCACAAAGCACCCGTCAATCAGCCGATCCCTCCGCCGACCGATCCAACGGGAAAAGGGCCATTCGGCGCGGGAATTTTGTGAGTCTGGCAAAAATTTGGCAAACACGAGAACTTGTGAGTGATTTACATTTTGATCCGAAGGGTCCGCTGTGCGGACCAGGAGTACGCGACGGATCAAATGTCGTTCGTGAGCATGTCGCTATAGGATCGCGACAAGAGGTCATTGGGCGAAAGTTCAAACTGGCCCAACAGAAAATCAATCTGTTCGCGGCCCTTTGCATCGTCTACACCGTTGCCAAGGACCGCTTCGAATTCGAGAAAACATCCCAACCCGACGACTTCGTCCAGATGAATGCGGACATTGTGATAGAGAAAAATCTCGCGACGCTTTTCGACGACGATTCGTAAGCCCAGGGCGGCGGTGAGCATTTCGCGAAGGAAGTTCGGTTCCGCAATCGTCAGCAACTGATAGTCGCTTGCTTTGGCGTCGGGAGAGTCGGACCGCTCGTAGTATACGAGCTGCGCTGGCTTGCCGACGATTTCGCGGAGCTTCAAACGGCCGTGGGGAACAGCGAAATAGGTGTCACGTTGATGTTCGATGTTTGGCCCGGCGGTGGCGAGACGGCCGGCCGTGTGGCGTGCAGCGACCGGATTGGTGAGTCGGGCTTTGAGTTCGATGTTGCGTGCCACAGGTTTACTCCAAGGCCGAATCGTGGCGTTATCGCGGGTTTGCCACGCCGGGCCGTTCGCTCAATTGTGAACCAATTCCGTCGGCGTTGTCCCAGATCGTTTTGACGGGCGTCCTCTCGCGGAGCTTGGCGATGTAGTCCTTGACCTGTTTGTCGCGATGGTCATTTTTGAACTTCTTGCGAATTTCGGCCTGTGTTTCCTCGAACGGCATGCGACCTGCATCTTTGCGTTCGACTACCCGAACAATGTGAAAGCCTTGTTGATCTTCGATGATTTTGCTCATACTGCCGACGGGCAGCGTGAAAATTGCTTGATCGAGGGCTTCCGAGACAAGGCTTCCTTTGCCGGTCCAATCGTGTTGGCCTCCTTGCGAGGCGGACCCATCTTGCGAGCGGGCTTTCGCAACTTCGGCCAGTGGAACCCCCTTCAAAATGTCATTGCCCCATTCGGCAATCGCCTGATACGCAGCCCCTTTGTCGGGAAACCGCTCGAAGCGGGCGGCGACATGTTCCCAACGGGCTTTGGCTCCAAATTCATATTCACTGCGGTGTTCATTGTAATAGGCCAACAGTTCGTCGCGGCGAGGTTCTTCTTCGGTTTTGATCTGTTGTTGCAACCAACTCGTCGCGAGCATTCGTTCCTGATACGTTTTTTTTTGCTTTTCGAGCGACGAGCCATACCGATGAAGTTTAACGTCCAACTCAGAGGTGTTCGTGACTTCATATTGCTTCAATAATTCTTTGAGCTTGGATTTTTCGAACTCTTTGGCAAGGTTCTCTTCGATCTTCGGAAAGTTCGCCACCGGGACCGTTCGCTTGGCGTCGGCATAGATCAACTTGGTTTCGACCATGTTCATTGCGAATTGCTTTAACAAGAGCTTTTTTTGTTGTTCTAAAACGGTCGGCGCAATGTTGTCGCCCCCTTTGGTCGCGATCATTTCGTCAATCACCGGCAATAGGTCGCCCGCCACAATTACGTCAGGACCAACCCAGACGAGGACTTGGCCCGCCTCCAGTAGTTTGGGCGGATCGGTCGGGATGACAGGACTTGTTGGAACGAAACCAGCCGAAGGATAGCCGGGCGTTATGTTGGGCGGAGTATTTGAACCACTCGGCGGATTGTTTCCCCCTTCAACCGGCGGCGGGCCAAACAACGGACCATTCGCTGCCGCCGGAGTCGCTGGTGCTTGCAAACCATATTTCGATGGATAGTCGGGCGCGGAACCCGGCCAAGAATCAGGCCGAACGGAGACCGTCGGCGCGACGGGCATGTTCGGCTTCGGCAACATGTTGAACGGATCGCGTTTTGGATCGGGCGCGGAATCGCCGGGCGATTGCGCCAACGCTTCTTTGACGCCGACCATTTTGTAAAGGTTGTCGGCCGCCTCGGGATCAGCCCAAGTCAAATAGGCGAGCGCGAGCGTAACAATCGACAGCACCGAAAACAGAGTCCGTTCCACGGCGATGCTTCCTGAAAAATGACGTTGAGAAAAGGGGACGAAGATTGGGAGTGATCGGGAACTTGTACATCTATTGATCTTCGAGGTGTGTGCCACTGGTTCTGCCAGTGTGAACTGATACAACTCACTTTCACACAGTACTAGCAGAGCCAGTGGCACACCGCACCTGAAGTCCAATAGTTCACACGTTTTGAGACATCTCCCAATTTCGCGGGGCGGGATTATAGCGCGGGTTTAGCGCGGCCGCAACACCGCTTCGACCGTCGCCAGAATTTCGTCTGAGTCCGTAAGTGCCTTGCCTGTAACGAGATACGCACTTCGCTCGTCGGCGATGCGGAGTTTCCCGTGCTGTCGTTTGGCCAATTCCTCCATCTTTTTGCGGTCGCTGTAGGCAAAAACAAGGTAGGCATCTTCGCGATGGATTGCTTCGACTTTCCAATTTGCAGCAGCAACGCGAAGGCTCGCCCGCTTCAAAAGTCGCTCCACAACTTTGGGCTGCGGTCCAAAACGATCCACCATTTCGTTCGCCAAGTCGGACAACTCGATGTCGTTAGTGACGCGCGACAAACGGCGATAGAGATCGATCTTGGCACGCAGGTCGGGAATGTAGGCGGGTGGGAGATACGCCTCTCCGGGAAGATCAATATGGATTTCGAGAACCTGTTGCGGTGGCAGATTTTTCATCTGACGCACGGCCTGTTCAAGCAGAACGCAATAGAGTTCGTAACCGACGGCGGCGATGTGACCACTCTGTTGCGTACCGAGGATATTTCCTGCGCCGCGGATTTCCAGGTCGCGCATCGCAATGGCGAAACCTGCGCCCATTTCGCTGAACTCTTCGATGGCTCGCAAGCGTTTGGCGGAAGTACTTGACAGGTGCTTGGCCGGATCGACGAGTAGATAACAATAGGCCCGATGTTTGTAACGCCCGACCCGACCGCGAAGTTGATGCAAATCGGCGAGACCGTATTGGTCAGCATCGTCGATGAAGATCGTATTTGCGTTGGGAATGTCGAGACCGCTTTCGACAATCGTCGTGGCGAGCAACACGTCGTATTTATGTTGGACAAAGCCGAGCATTACGTCCTCGAGTTGTCCCTCTGGCATTTGGCCGTGACCGATTTCGATGCTGGCCTCGGGCACGATCCTTTGAAGTTTGCTTTTGACGAGTTCGATGTCGTGAATGCGGTTGTGAACAAAGAAAATCTGGCCACCTCGATTGAGTTCGCGCATGATTGCGTGACGGATCAGATCTGGATGAAAGCGCGTGACGCGGGTTTCGACCGCCATTCGTTCTTGCGGAGGAGTTTCCAAACTGGAAATGTCACGGAGACCGAGCAGCGACATGTGCAGCGTGCGGGGGATCGGTGTGGCGGTCATCGTGAGAACGTCGATGCTCGCTCGCAGGGCCTTGAGTTTTTCTTTGACCTCGACGCCAAACCGCTGTTCCTCATCGATGACGAGCAGGCCGAGGTTCTGAAATTGAATGTCCTTTTGTGCCAGACGATGTGTCCCGATGACAATATCGATGGTTCCTTCGGCGAGCCGCTTGATAATCTCCCGTTGCTCTCGATCGGTGCAAAATCGGCTAAGGGCGGCGATATTAAAGGGAAATTCGGCCATTCGCTCGCTGAATGTGCGGCGATGTTGTTCGGCCAGGATCGTCGTCGGGACGAGAATCGCCACTTGATAACCGTTATCGACCGCTTTGAACGCCGCCCGAACCGCCATTTCGGTTTTGCCATAACCGACATCGCCGCACAGCAGGCGGTCCATTGGGCGAGGCTGCTGCATGTCCACTTTGATTGCGGCGATTGCGCTCAATTGGTCGGGCGTTTCTTGATAGGGAAAGGCGGCGTCAAATTCTTTTTGCCAAGCGGTGTCGGGAGGAAATCCAATGCCCGGCCGCAGCGCGCGGACGGCTTGCAGGTGCAACATGTCGGAGGCGAGATCGGTGACGGCTTGTTTCGCCGCTTCCTTTTGGCGAACCCACGCTTTGCCGCCGATCTTGGCCAAGTGGGGTCGCGATTTAGAACCGCCAACGTACTTTTGTACTAAGTCGATGTTCGCTGCGGGCACAAAAATTTTCGTGCCCGCATCGAATTCAAGTTCGAGATGTTCCTCAACGCGGTCGTTCTTCTCCAAGAGTTTCAGACCGCGATAGCGACCGATCCCATGCGAAAGGTGAACGACATAATCTCCTTCGCGCAGGTCGAGAAAACTGTCGATCACACGGCCGAGACGCCGTTTTGTCGGGCGACTGAGGTCGGAACGATGAAACAATTCGCTGCCGCTAACGATAATCAACCGCTCGGGCACGAGCCGAAAACCGTTCTGCAAGCGGCCGACGACAAAGTGAAGCTGTCCCGTCGCGACGAGTTTTGTCGGGGCCAGAATCTCGCTTAGGCGTTGGACTTCGGCCTCGGTCGCACAGGCGATGACGACTTCGTACCCTTCACTGACCGTGTCGAGTTCGTCTTTGACCTTGCCGATGTCGCCGCTGAATCGCTCGACCGATTCAATGCCCAAGCGGCAGGTCGTTTCGTAGGAATCGGACGAAACGGCCGCCGCAGTCGCGGAAGGGAATTTGAGAATTTGCTCGAGCACGGCGTTCGGTTGATGTAGCTCTTGCGGCTTTTCGGACCGTTCGAGAAAGTTCTTCGCCTGATCTTTGATTTCGGCGGGCTCGAGCAAGAGAAACCAGCATTGCTTCGGCAGAAACTCGGTTAATTGGGCGCGACTTTCGACAGAGTCTTCGACGACGGTCACTTCAATGGAATCGACCGTGGCGAGGCTGCGTTGCGATTTGATTTCAAAGCGGCGGATCGACTCGATCTGATCGCCGAAGAACTCGATGCGGACGGGATCGTTCCAGTCGGGAGCAAACAAATCGAGAATTCCGCCGCGCGATGAGAACTCGCCGGGAAGCTCGACCGCACTCGTCGCGTGAAAGCCTTGCTCGGAGAGCCACTTGAGTAGTTGCCGCACGTCGAGTTCTTGACCCACCTTCAAAATTCGTGTTTGTCGAGCGAGCGTTTCTTGGGGCGGAACGCCTTGCATTAAGGCGGCAATGTTCGTCACGAGCAGACGGGGCGGTTCGTTCAGCAGTTGTTTAAGAACTCGCAGGCGGTCGCCGTGGGCTTCGTCCTGAATCGGTTCGTTGGGAGAAAGAGGTGTTTCCCAGGCGGGAAAAACTTCCGGCCGCTGCGAAGTGAAGAGCGAAAGGTCGGAGCAGAATTCGTCGGTCTCGGTCGTGCGAGGGAGAACGATAACGAGCGTGGCCGGGCAATGTTCAAGGAGTGCGGCCGCCACGAGCGCGCAGCTCGATCCCCAGACTCCGTCGAGAGTGGCACCATGTCCCGCTTGCAGACTGGCCACTACATCGGCGAAGCCTTGATGGGCTGCGTTCAGGCCGCCGGACAATTTTCCCAGGCGTGCGGCGGCAATATGGGCCGTGTTCGCCTCGGTCGTCATAGCCAGGGCATTGTAGTCGAACTACGTCGGGTGTTGGAAGAGGAGGAGGCGTGGGAACGGTGCCATGTCAGCGTCACACGGTCCCCGCGACCGTCAACTATGGGAAAATCGCTCTTGCGACGGGGTCCGTTCGCCGCTACTATCCCACCCCTTGTCTATTTTTTGTCTTTGTCCGCCATTCCTATTCAGGAGTACGCCATGCGACGGATCGCGGGCGTGAGTGCCATTGGAATCTGCATCATCGCCCTGGTTGGCGGCTGCGCGCAAAATCCGTTCACGGCCCAGCAGGCCAATCCTCAACAGCAGCAAACGCAACAGCAACAGGTCGCGAACAAAACGCTCGAACTGCAAAACCAACTTACGAAACTTGACAACAACAATCGAGAGTTGGAAGCACTGGTCGCCCAAACGCGGCAGCAATCTCGCTTGCACGAAGATCAAACAGCCGCCTTGCGTGAACAACTCAATAACACGACAACACAGCTTGCACAACTTCGCGACGACAAAACACTGGTTGAACAGCGAGCGCAAGCGATCACCGCTTCGGTCCGCAAAGGGACCGGTGCCTTCATCGCCAACAACAGTGTCCGACAACATGTCTCACAATTGAACTTGCCCGGCCTGGAAGTGCGCCAAGATGGTGACGTCGTCAGGATTGAACTGCCCAGTGAAAAGTTATTTGACGCTGGCTCGGCACGACTCCGCAATGGATCCAACTTGATCATGGAAAACGCGGCGTTGGAAATCGCGCGAGTTTTTCCCAATCAGATTATCGGTATTGAAGGGCACACCGACGCCGATCCGCTGCAAGGTTCGACCTGGATTTCCAACCATCAACTTTCGCTCGCACAGGCGACCGCCGTGTTTGAGTATATCTCGACGCGAATGCGGTTCCGTCCGGAACAACTCTTCGTGGCGGGCCACGGCGGAAATCATGCCGTCGTTTCCAATGCGACACTGCTCGGCAAGGCCCGCAACCGCCGCGTTGAACTCGTCATTTATCCTGAGCAGCCGAGCCGATAATAGAACCGTTCAGCGATTCTCACCGACTATTATTACGCGGAACCACATGCCCCTTTGGCAAAAACTTTTCTGTTTGGCAGTGGCGGGCGCGATTGGCACGATCGCCCGCTGGGGCACGAACGAGTTGGTAAAGTCCGTCGTGGGTGAGACGTTTCCCTGGGGAATTGTCGTCATCAACGCACTGGGCTGTTTCCTGTTTGGCGTGCTGTGGATTCTGGCCGAACGAAACTTGGTCCATGACGAAGCGCGGCTCGTGGGCCTGACCGGGTTTCTGGGTGCGTACACGACATTTTCGACGTTCGCATTTGATTCAGCTTTGAGAATCAATCAAGGGCGCATTGACTTAGCCATTGGCAACATCGTGTTGCAGAACATGCTGGGCCTGATCGCGGTCTTTGCTGGCTTCTCATTCGGCCGCTGGGTGTCGGGAGCGATAATCGGATAAGATCGAAGTCTGAACGCCCATCGCCTCACCCATTATCAAGAGTTAGCGGTGCATTCCCCGGCAGGGTCGGTTACAATAAGCTTATGCCCTGGGACATCTGGATTAAATCGTGGTTACAACAGGCGATGCGCGAAAGTCTTCATCGCGCCGCCAGCGAGTCGCCGGAGGAGTCCCCTAAACAACGTGACTGCGACGTCGGTGTCGTCTTTGCCTTGCCCATTGAGGCGGGTGGTTTCGAGGATCGACTCGACGGAATCCTGGCCATCGAAGGAACACCCTGCCGCATGAAATTCGGCGGTTTGCGAGGGCGGCATGTTGTCGTCGCCATTTCCGGTGCAGGTCGCAAAGCGGCCGCCCGGG